>JAEZEU010000525.1 GCA_023432885.1 Pseudomonadota bacterium
TTGCTGGACCTTCAGCGCGAAGCGGCGG
The DNA here is from genome assembly GCA_023432885.1 of Pseudomonadota bacterium. Taxonomy (GTDB): domain Bacteria; phylum Pseudomonadota; class Alphaproteobacteria; order Rhizobiales; family Xanthobacteraceae; genus Bradyrhizobium. The sequence continues at coordinate 29 of JAEZEU010000525.1, forward strand.
ACGCGCGGCGCGCTATGCGCCGTGCCGCGCTCCGGCTCGCCCAGATCCATGGTGAGGGCGTCGCGGAGAAAATCGAAAATGCCGTCGTCGGCGGCGAACCATTCGGCGCGTGCCTGCTCGCTGGTCCCGGCAATGAGTGCATGATCTTCCGCCGATGCCCCGGCCTGGGTGAGATAGGTGCGGTAGACCGGAAAGTGCAGCACGTAAAGTTCGAGCGCCTGCCGCAGGCTGTCGGAGGAAAAATCACGGGTGGAGTAGTGACCGCTGGCAATGCGCGCCAGCAAGCGCGACAGCACCGTGAACTCACTGCCAAGGATCGTTTCCAGCACGCGCCGCTTGGCCTCTTTCAGCACAGGCTCGAGCTGCGGCGGTCGATTGCTGAGCTGCCGCCACACCTCGTCGAGCGCTTCAAGCCCATCACCTGCGATCAGTAGCTGCGTGATCGTATTCAGCCACTCATACCCGGTCGTGCCGTGAACGCCGGGGAAGGCGGGCAGCTTTTCGTCCTCGCCAAGGATCGTTTCGATCACGAGATAGAACGGTGCCCCCTTGTTGCGTCTCGCGCTCCGAACGAGGCGCCGCAACCGCTGGCAATACTGGACGGGGTCGCGCAGTCCGTCGATGTGATCGAGCCGCAGCCCGTCCAGCCGTCCTTCGCTGATGAGCCGGCCGACCAAGCGGTGCGTGGATGCAAACGTGCGGGCGTCCTCGACCCGCAGGCCCGCCAGCGAATTGACGTCGAAGAAACGCCGATAGTTGATGTCGCTGGATGCAAGCCGCCAATGCGCGAGGCGGTAGTGCTGCCGTTCCAGGAGATAATGAAGCGTCAGTGTCTGCGCCGGACGGTTCGCGCCGGCACGATAAGCGTCAAGCCCGCGCGCGATGAGCTCCGCGCTGGCTTCGATCGATCGCAGCTCTGCCTTGAAGGCAGGCGCTTCCTGCCGATTTGGATGGTGCAGGCCGGCATGGCGGGAGGCCAGGTCCAGGAGATGCTTTCCGGCTGGATCGGTTTCCGCCTGCGCCTCCTTGACAAGCGCGCGCAGAATTTCGCTGTAGCGCTCGGGCGCGATCGGCAATCGGTGCTCGTAATACCACGCGGAGAAGCTCCCGCCGGCCGGGTCATAGCGCAACTCGATCTCGCCTTGTTCGAGCGCCTTTCCGTAAGGCGATCCCAGGATCGGCAGCAGGATGCCGCCGCGGGCGCGGTGTGGCAGCTGCTCCCAATCGACGTCGAAGGAGGCGGCATGGGGCGAGGCAGGCCCCCATTCGAGCATGTCGAGCCACCAGGGGTTATCCGCGAAGTGAACACCGACATGGTTGGGCACGAAATCGAGTATCAGGCCGAGATCATGTTCGCGCAGCGCTTCGCTGAGCCTGTAGAAGCCGGCTTCGCCGCCGAGCTCCGGATTGAACTGGTTGTGGTCGATGATGTCGTAGCCGTGGGTGCTGCCCGCGCGCGCCTTCAGGAAGGGAGACGCATAGACATGGCTGATGCCGAGTGCCTTCAGATAAGGCACGCACTGGATTGCCGCATCGAAATCGAAATCCTTCGAAAGTTGCAGCCGGTACGTTGCGGTCGGGATGGATGGAGGCATTGCGCTATTCGATGCGCCAGCTCACCGTCCAGGGCGGCAGGCGCCCGGTCAATTCCGCACCCCATATCAGAGTTCCACGGGCGGACGACGGAGCCGCGATGTCCTGATCGGAAAGATTGGCCGTGAGGCTGAGGCGGGTGTCGTCGCCCATGTGCCAGTCGGCCGATAGCAGGCCGGCCTTGGTCGCCTCTGCGGTGCCAAAGCTTGCGCCGCCGACCAGCCGGGGAATGACTTCGCGGAGGCGGATGGCGAGCAATTCGCGCACCAATTTCAAGGTCTCTCTGCCCGGGCTTGTTGTGCGGGCGTCCCAATCGATACGAGCCATGTGGAACGTCGCCTCATCAAGGGGATCGGGAATCTGGTCGCCATGCCTGGCATAGGCATCGGCGAATTCCTTTCTGCGGCCCGCCCGCACCGCCTCGGCGAGGCCGCCCTGGAAGTCGCAGAAGAAGGGGAAAGGCTTTGTCGATCCCCATTCCTCGCCCATGAAGAGCATCGGCACGCAAGGGCAGAGCAGGGTGATCGCCAGTGCGGCTTGCAGCGCTTTCGGTTTCGCGCTTCCGGCAAGACGGTCACCGAGCGGGCGATTGCCGATCTGATCGTGGTTCTGCACGAAGTTGACGAAGGCGAGCGGCGCCAGCTTGCCGCTCGGCTCGCCGCGGGGTTCACCGCCTCGATGCTCGGATGGCTCGCCTTGATAGACAAAGCCGGAGCTGAGCGCACGGGCGATGTCCTGCAACGGTGCCTGTCGATAGTCGCGATAGTAGCCGTGCGTCTCGCCCTTCAGCAACACGTGCCAGGCGTGATGATAATCGTCGTTCCACTGTGCGCGGTATCGACCGCGAGGGATCGGATCGACGGGGTCGAGCAGGCCGGCGGTGTTGTCATCGTTCTCAAGGACGAGATGAATCTGCCGGCCGCTCGAGCGGGCGAGCTCTCCTGCCGCAAGGCTGAGTTCGCGCAGCATGGACATCTTTCCCGGTTCGACGATGGCATGAACGGCATCAAGCCGAAGTCCGTCGAACCGATAGTCGCGAAGCCAGGTTATCGCGCTTTCGATCGCGAACGCGCGCACCTCCGGCCGCCGGAAATCGATGGCGCTCCCCCAGGGCGTTTGCGTGTCGCTGAAAAACGCGGGCACATAGCGCGCGAGGAAATTTCCCTCTGGCCCGAAGTGATTGTAGACCACGTCGAGCAGCACCATGAGGCCGCGCTGGTGCGCGGCGTCCACCAGTGCCTTTAGCTGTTCCGGTCTGCCATAGGTGGCGTCGGGTGCGTACCACAGCACGCCGTCATAGCCCCAGTTGCGGTTGCCTGCGAAGTCCGTGAGCGGCATCAATTCGAGCACCGTGATGCCGGTCTCCACGAGATGATCGAGCTTGTCGATGATAGCGCGGAAGGTGCCTTCGGCCGTGAAGGCGCCTACATGAGCCTCGAGGATAACGGCTTCATGCCATGGGCGGCCGCGCCAATCGACCGCACGCCACGGATAGGCGCCGTGGCTGATCACCTCGGAAGGGCCGAAGACGTCGCCGGGCTGAAAGGCCGATGCTGGATCGGGGACGTCGAGTTCGTCGTCGATGCGAAACTTGTATTGAGTGCCTGCGGCTGCGTCCGGGACATGGGCCGTGTACCAGCCTCCATCCTCACGTGTCATCGCGATAGGGCGATCGAGAAGCAGGTCTACTTGCCGCGCGCCCGGCGCCCACAGTCTGAACTTCACGCCCTCGCTGGTGATCAGGGGGCCGAATTGCCGTTGCAGCATGCGAGGGATCGGGAGCTTCTGGATTGCTTGGCGAACCAAAGCCGCAGCCGCGACACTTGTTCCGAAGCGCCATGCGGGAAAAACTTGGGAACCAAGTCTCTCCCAGGTGATTGGCTGCTGGACACGCCCGTTGGCGGTGGCGAGCAGGGGATCCCATGAATACGGCAATCAACAGGCAGGCGCAGGAGGTGTGCCGCTACTATCGATCGCTGGGCCTTATCTGCCGGCAGCAAGCCGTTCGTTACCCGGAGGCGAGCTGGGCATGGCTTAGCGAAGCCCAGCGTTGGGAAGAATTGGCAGCCGTCCGAGAGCAGGAAACCGCTACCGTGCCCGCGCTCCCGTAGCTACTGATCCGACTGCAGCCATTCTGCCGCACCGCGCCACAGGGTGTCGCGGTGCTCGGGACGGAAGAAGCCCATGTGTCCGGTCTTCTTCACGCTCTGGGTGCCGATGTTACTGGCCCGGGCGCACGCCGGGCCTGCATCGCACCAGCGACTGCCACATGCAGCCTCCGGGCATCTATGCCGCCTTGATGTCGTTCAGGAAGGACTCGACATGGGCTCGCATCATTTCCGATTGCTGAGACAATTCCTGGGAGGCTTGCAGCACCTGCTGGGCGGCAGCTCCGGTATCACCGGCAGCCTGGCGTACGCCGGTGACGTTCGACGAGATTTCCGTCGTTCCCAGCGCAGCTTGCTGAACGTTGCGCGCGATCTCCTGGGTGGCTGAGCCCTGCTCCTCCACGGCGCCAGCAATCGCCGCCGTGATTTCATTCATTTGATTGATGGTCTCGGTTATCCCCTTGATAGCTGCCACGGCTTCGGACGAGGAACTCTGGATCGAGCCAACCTGGACGCCGATCTGATCGGTCGCTTTCGCGGTCTGCTCGGCCAGGCTTTTGACTTCGCTTGCAACGACAGCGAAGCCTCTGCCGGCCTCGCCGGCGCGTGCCGCTTCAATCGTGGCGTTCAGTGCCAGTAGGTTGGTCTGGCTGGCAATTTCGCTAATGAGCTTCACGACGTCACCGATGTTCGCTGCATCGTTCTGGAGCCCGTGCACCCGTGCATTCGTGCGCTCGGCTTCGGCTACCGCCCGCTGCGCGATACTTGCTGACTGCGCGACTTGTCGGCCGATCTCGGTGACCGAGCTCGCGAGCTCCTCGGCAGCAGCCGCCACCGTTTGGACGTTGGCGGAAGCCTCTTCCGTGGCGGTGGAGACGGCGGTGGACTGAGCGCTGGTTTCCTCGGCGGTTGCGGTCATCGCCGTTGCCGTCGCCTGCAATTCGGTGGAGGCAGCTGCAACCGAGCGCAGGACCGAGGAGATTTCAGTGTCAAAGCTGGTCGTGAGCTCATTGACCCGGTTCGCGCGGGCCATCCGCTGGGTGATGGCCTCGGCTTCCTTGGCGGCAAGTTCCTTGGCCTTGATCATGTTCTCCTTGAAGACGACTACAGCGCGGGCCATCAATCCGATCTCATCGCGCTTGTCAGTTGCGGGAATTACGGCGGAGTGATCGCCACCCGCCAGCTGACCCATTGCGCTGACCATCTTGAGAACGGGCGGCACGATCGAACGGTTGGTCAGGTAAACGACCGTCGCGGATGCGCCCAAGCCCACCCCGAGGAGAACCCACAGCGTGATCATGAGGAAATCGGTTTCCGCGAGCGCCTTTTCCCCGTCGGTCCTCAGCGCCTCCTGCTGGCGAGCGACCATACCGCCGGAGCGCGCTCCCTCGGCGTCCTTCGGGCCGGCAAAAATATCGATCAGCTTGTTGGCGCGAGGTGCCGCTTCGTTCGTCAGGAACCACTGGGCCATATTCCACCGGTCCGAGGCCCGGATTTCAAACATCTTCGGCGGCAGCTGCGAGAACTTGAGACGGGCGTCCACCAGCGAATCAAAGGCCTTCTGCTGCTCGGACGTCATCTCCGGCCGGCGCTTGGACAGCGCTTCGAACTTCCTCTGATTGAGCGACCAGAGCTCTTCGTACTCTTTCTTGTAGGCGCTATCGCCGGTCAGAAGATATCCCCGGATAGCTCCGACGGCCATTGCAAGGCTGCCTCGCAAATCGGCGAAATCGATCAAGAGGCTCTTGCGCGCGTCCGTCGAGGGGATGAGACTTTCCTCATTGATGATCGAGGTGGCGTTCTGGAGCATCGATCTGGCCAGGGGCGCGGCTTCCGTCACCAGGATCTTGTTGGCGGGCTGCTCATCCGCGGTGTGAGCGATCGCTTCGGCTTTGTCTTGCGCATTGCGCAGCCCCTCCAGCAACGGCTTTGCACCCTGCCAGTCGGTCTTGTTCTGCTGAATGGTCCACTCGGCCGAAAGATGATCCATGTCGGAGCTCCGCTTCTGTATCTCTCTCCAGAGAGCGGCTCGTTCCGTCTTGAACCCTTCGTTTCCCGTGATCAGCCAGCCCCGCAGCGAGGCGAGAGAGGCATAGACTCCCGAGATCAGGTCGCTTGCTGCCAAGGCGGTGGGGACGCGAAGATTGGCGTTGCGCGCCGTCGATTCACCGACCGACTGAACTTTGACAATGGTTATGCCGATTGCAGCTGCCAGTAGAATACAAAGCGTGCCGCAACCGATGATGAGTCGACTACGAATACCTAGGTGGAGCTGCATGGGCGCGTTCCTCGATTTGTTTTTGGATTGGTGCCGGGCCTGACACCCCGGGCCTGCGGGGCGGGCAAATGCGGCGAACGGCGTCGGTGCCGTAACGCAAGCACCGTCCGGCAACTTGGTTAATGATCGACGCGGGCGGTTTGATGCAGGTTAAGTCGAGCGCTTCGAAGCGACAGCTTGCCTCGGGCGTCACCGCGGCAGGGTGATGCATGGCTGCGTGAAGACCCAGTTGAAGACACCTGGCGGTTGGCGGCGCTGAGGAATTGGAACAAGGCAGCGCCCTCCGGAGTCCTTCAGCGAGTGAAAGGCCGACACTGGTCGTCTGGAGCAGGCGGAAATGACCTTCCGACCTTGGTCGCGAAGACACAGGTCACGGCGAGCCATTGCGACGCGAGCCTGGCTGGGTCTGGCCCTGCTCGCAGGAGGGCTGTTGCTGTTGACCATTCATCTCGGTGAGAGCGTAGTGAAATCCAGAGAACAGAAGCTATCCAGATCCGCTGCGCCAATCTTGCCAGCGAAGGAATAGGCGTGCGTAGATCGCGTAGGGCCGGATCGATCAGCAGGCCAGGCAAATGGCGCAGCTGCCACGTTGGCCCGCCGCGCCATTCCTTTCCTGCTCGCTATTGCGACACCACAATTGTGCTTTGGTTAGCGCAACGCCTGTTGATCTCGCTAAACAAGGAAGATGGATTGCTTAGTCGCTTTCGGTCCTCGCAACGACGGGCTATTCCCCCTGCAGCCATTCCGCCGCACCGCGCCACAGCGTGTCGCGGTGCTCGGGCCGGAAGAATCCCATGTATCCGATCTTCTTCACGCCGATGTCGTTCGGCGAAATACTGACGACATCGGGTCTGGCCGCGGTGAAGCCGGAGCACAGCAGCTCAACCGCGGTGCGCGTTGCCCAGGGATCGTCGGTGAAGCAGATCGCGCGCAGTGGTCCTGTGTACTTGTGAAAATTCTCAAGGGTATCGAGCGTGGAGTCGCCGAACAGGTAGCGCTCCTTCATCACCCAGTCCGTCCATTGCAGGAAGGCGTCCTTCGGCAGGTCCATGCCGAGGCCCGCCCAGCCCGGCATGTAGCCGAAGGTCCTCGTCAGGGGCACGCCGACGAAATTGAGCAGGGCATAGACGCGGTAGCGTTCGGGCGAGGCCATCAGCTTCCAGTAGCCGGCCTGCGCGGCGACGAAGAGGGCGCGCGAGATTTCCTTGTTGTTGGGCAAGAGTCCGAGCGCCTGGCCGCCGAAGGAATGGCCGACATAAATGAGGGGCAAGTTGCCGTAGCGCTCGCGCATCCATTGCACGGTGGAGGTGATGTCCTTGGCGGCCCAGTCCGCCATCGAGGCCTTGAAGCCGACCAGCGAACGGGGCTGGTTGTAGCCGGTGAGGGCCTTCTGCCTGGAATCGCCGGTGCCACGATAGTCGTAGGTGAGTACCGCGCAGCCGCGTCGGGCGAGGTAGCCGGCGAAGCCGCGATAGAGCTTTCGCGGCACGGCTGTGGCGGAATTGATCAGCACGGCATGGCTGCGCTTGCCGGTGCGGGGCAGGAATAGCGTTGCCCCGAGCGGATAGCGGTCGGCCGCCGGCACGATGATGTCGTCCGCATAGACATCGTCCAACCCAGCCTCAGCCACTCTACTTCCCCTGCACTTCTCACGCGTCCTTAACAAATGCGAATTCAGCTTTTGCCGCAAGGTCTTGGCCCGGCAACCGGAAATCCTTGTGGCAGAGTGTGGGCGGCCTGTGTATAACCCGGCCCTCGCAGCCGCCCGCCCGGCTAAGTTTCAGCGCGGGTGGTAAGTCGCGGTTTTTGCTCAGGAGTTAACGACCATGGCCGAGCGGTGGACGCCCGACAGCTGGCGCAGCAAGCCGGTGCTGCAGATGCCCCAATACCCCGATGCGGGGGCATTGGGCGATGTCGAGGCGCAGCTTGCGACCTTTCCGCCGCTGGTATTCGCGGGCGAGGCGCGCAACCTGAAGAAGGCGCTGGCACGGGTGGCGAAGGGCGAGGCCTTCCTGCTGCAGGGCGGCGACTGCGCCGAGAGCTTTGCCGAGCACGGCGCCAACAACATCCGTGACTTCTTCCGCGTCTTCCTGCAGATGGCGGTCGTGCTGACCTATGCCGGCGCGCTGCCGGTGGTGAAGGTCGGCCGCATTGCCGGCCAGTTTGCAAAGCCGCGTTCCTCGCCGACCGAGAAGGTGGATGGCAAGGAGCTGCCGAGCTACCGCGGCGACATCATCAATGACATAGCCTTCACCGCGCAGGCGCGCACGCCGGATCCGCAGCGCCAGCTGATGGCCTACCGGCAATCGGCCGCGACGCTGAACCTGCTCCGCGCATTCGCGACCGGCGGTTACGCCAACCTCGCCAGCGTGCATCAGTGGATGCTCGGCTTCCTCAAGGATTCCCCGCAGTCCCGCCGCTACAAGGAGCTTGCCGACCGCATCTCCGAGGCGCTGAACTTCATGCGCGCTTGCGGCCTCGATCTCGAAGCCCATCCGGAGCTGCGCGCCACCGACTTCTACACCAGCCACGAAGCGCTGCTGCTCGGCTACGAGCAGGCGCTGACCCGAATCGACTCCACGACGGGCGACTGGTACGCGACATCGGGCCACATGATCTGGATCGGCGACCGCACCCGCCAGCTCGACCACGCCCATGTCGAATATTTCCGCGGCATCAAGAATCCGATCGGCCTGAAATGCGGCCCGTCGCTGAAGCCGGACGAACTGCTGAAGCTGGCCGACGTGCTCAATCCCGACAACGAGCCGGGCCGGCTGACGCTCATCACGCGCTTCGGCAATGAGAAGGTCGGCGAGAATCTGCCCGGCATGATCCGCGCCATCCAGCGCGAAGGCCGCTCGGTCGTATGGTCGTGCGATCCCATGCACGGCAACACCATCACCTCCAACACCGGCTACAAGACGCGGCCGTTCGACCGCATCCTGTCCGAGGTGAAGAGCTTCTTCAGCGTGCATGCGGCCGAGGGCACCCACGCCGGCGGCGTTCACCTGGAGATGACCGGGCAGGACGTTACCGAGTGCCTCGGCGGCGCGCGCGCCGTCACGCATGAAAGCCTGAGTGATCGCTATCACACGGTCTGCGACCCGCGCCTCAATGCCGAACAATCCATCGACATGGCCTTCCTGATCGCCGAGCTGCTCAAGCAGGAGCGCGCGGGCAGGGCGGTGCCAATGCCGGCCGCAGCGGGATTGTAATTTGCTGCGTCTGTGGCGGGCCACCATCAACACGCGCAACGGGCTCGCATTTGCGATCCGCTCGGAGCAGGCCGTCCGCGAGGAACTGTTTGCGCTCGCGCTCTCGATCCCGCTGGCCTGGCTGGTCGGCGCCACCCTCATGCGGCGGGTGGAACTGGTCGCAGTCGTGGTGCTTGTCCTGGTTGTCGAGCTGCTCAACACGGCGATCGAAAAGCTCGCCGACCGGTTTACCACCGAGCACGACCCGCAGATCGGCCGGGTCAAGGATATGGGCTCGGCCGCCGTCGGCGTTGCGCTGGTGATGGCCGGGCTGTTCTGGCTGTTCGCACTCGCCGAGCGGATCGGCGCGATCTAGCGGTGTGGCCCAAAATGGGTACCCGATTTGCGTCCAGGCCATGCGCAAACGAGTGAGGGGCAGCCGTTGAAGTTTGCTCTTGTGCGGGGCAACATCGCGTCATGAACAAGACCGCCGAATTCAGGATCACGCTGGCGCAGCTCAACCCGACCGTGGGCGACGTCGCCGGCAATGCCGCCAAAGCCCGCGCCGCGCGCGAAAGGGCGCTGCGAGACGGCGCCGATCTCCTGGTGTTGCCGGAATTGTTCATCACCGGGTATCCGCCGGAAGACCTCGTGCTGAAACCGGCGCTCCAGGCCGCCTGCCGCGAAGCGGTCGAGGCGCTGGCGCGCGACACCGCCGGCGGCGGTCCCGCCGTGCTGATCGGCACGCCCTGGGTCGAGGACGGCAAGCTCTACAACGCCTGCGCGCTGCTCGATGGCGGACGCATCGCCGCTCTGCGCTACAAGGCGAACCTGCCGAACTACGGCGTGTTCGATGAAAAGCGCCTGTTCGCGCGCGGGCCCGCAGCGGGGCCGGTGATGGTGAAGGGCGTGCGGGTAGGCGTGCCCATCTGCGAGGATATCTGGCTCGAGGAATCGGAGGAATACGAGAACGTCGTGGAATGCCTCGCCGAGACCGGCGCAGAGATTCTCGTCGTGCCGAACGGCTCGCCCTACGCGCGTGACAAGGGCGATCTCCGCCTTTCGATCGCGGTAGCGCGCGTCACCGAGAGCGGCCTGCCGCTGGTCTATCTCAACCAGATCGGCGGGCAGGACGAACTGGTGTTCGATGGCGCCTCCTTCGCGCTCAATGCCGATCTGTCGGTCGCCGCGCAATTGCCGGCGTTCCAGGAAGACGTCAGCACGCTGGTCTGGCGCAAGGACGAGTCCGGCTGGCGCTGCAAGGGACAGGTCGCGCCATTGCTCGAAGGCGACAAGGGCGATTACGCGGCCTGCGTGCTCGGCCTGCGCGACTATGTCCGCAAGAACGGTTTCCCCGGCGTGCTCCTCGGCGTTTCCGGCGGCATCGACTCGGCGTTGTGCGCGGCGATCGCGGTGGATGCGCTCGGCGCCGAGCATGTGCGCGGCGTCATGCTGCCGTTCAAATACACCGCGCAAGTCTCGCTCGAGGACGCGGCGAAGCTGGCAAAGGCGCTCGGCATCCGCTACGAGGTGCTGCCGATCGCGGACGCCGTCAACGGTTTCGAGAAAATCCTGTCCGTGCCGTTCGCAGGGATGGCGCGCGACATCACCGAAGAGAATCTGCAGGCGCGCACCCGCGGCACGCTGCTGATGGCGATGTCCAACAAGACCGGCGCGATGGTGGTGACCACCGGCAACAAGTCGGAAATGTCCGTCGGCTACGCCACGCTGTATGGCGACATGAACGGCGGTTTCAACCCGATCAAGGACATCTACAAGACGGAAGTGTTCCGTCTGTCCTCCTTGCGCAACTCATGGAAGCCGGATGGCGCGCTTGGGCCCTCGGGCGAGGTGATCCCGCCCAACATCATCACGCGGCCGCCGACGGCGGAACTGCGCGAAAACCAGACCGACCAGGATTCCCTGCCGCCCTACGACGTGCTGGACGGCATCCTCGAACGGCTTGTGGAACGCGAGATGCCGCTGGCGGACATTGTCGCCGCCGGTTTCGACAGGGAGGTGGTGGCGCGGGTCGACCGCCTGCTCAACATCGCCGAATACAAGCGCCGGCAGGCCGCGCCCGGCGTCAAGGTGACCGAGAAGAATTTCGGCCGCGACCGCCGCTACCCCATCACCAACCGCTTTCGCGACAGCGGCAAGCCGCTGCCGAAACCCGATGACGCATTGGTCTCGCGCGCGGGCAAGGTGTCTGCCGAAGCGTTTGACGGTTAAGTCAGCGCGCCGTCGTATTGTTGTTCGGAAGGAATGTCGGGCCGACCGAGCGGATCGGCTTGTCCTTGTCGTCGGCCGCAGCTGACGGCGCCGTCGGAGCAGGAGCAGGCGGCGTGCTGGCCGTCGTTGACGGCTGCCCCTTTTTACCCGCGGCCGCCCCCTTGGCCGGCTGCTGCGCGCGCTGCTGCATCTTCTTCGCGCTCTCTTCGGTGACGATGATGTCACCCTGCTGCTCGAGCTGGGCCTTGTCGTCGACCTCCTTCAGCGCATCGGACCAGGTTTGGCCCGCCGCCTTGCAGGAGCAGGCCGGATCGAACGAGGAGCGGAACTTGAAGGCTGTGGGCAGCGACGTATACGGCTGCTGCCCGGTGGTCGACACCGCCTGGTTCATGTCTTCGCCGGGATTGCGATAGGCATAGAGAGTGGCCTCCGCCGCCGGGCACAGCGCCTTGCAGGTCTTCTCATCGTCCGGGAAGCGGGCCGGCACGGTCGCGAACGAGACCGGGAAATAGGCGCCGTCGCAGCTGCGCACGCACACTGTGCGATAAGTGCCGGAGGCGGTCGAGAAACCGCCGCCCGGCACGGGGCTGGCGTTGTTGTTGCCGAAGAGGCCGCCGAAGAAGCCGCCCGGGCCGCCGGGGCCCTGGTCGCGCAGCAAAGCCGCATATTGCGGGCCGCAATTGTTTTGCGCTAGCGCCGTCAGCACCGACCGGCGCTGGTTCTCGCGGTCGGCGCCGCCGAGCCCGCCGCTTCGCAGCTGCTCGAGGCTGGAAGTGATCTGGTCGAGATTGCCGCGCATCCGCTGGATCTGGTTGTTCACCGGACCGCACTGCGCCGAGTTCTGGTTGAACAGGGAGAAGAAGCCGCTTGAGTCGCAGCCCATGCGCTTGGCCTGTTGCGTGACGCGGTCGAGCTCGGCCTGCTGGCGCGCCTGTGCCTCCTGGTAGCGGCGGATCTGCTCATCCTTGGCCGGATCGCCCGTGCCGCCGCGCTCGATGGTGGCAAGCTGCATCTCCAGCCGCTGGCACATCGGGTTGCCGACGGCACCGGGCGGGCCGGCCTGCGGAGGCGGCGGAGCCGCGCCGGGCGGCATCTGGGCGAAGCTGTCGCTTACGTTGTCGCTCACCCTGTCACTCACCTGGGCGAAGCTGTCGCCTGGCACCGCAAAAGGTGCCGCGAGAAGGGCGCAGGCAAGGAACCACCGGGCGAGGGGATTGGTCAGCGTTTGCAACATATCCGGCCGTAACAACACGATTTCGCGGGCGGCCGGTTTCGGCCCGGCGCGTGGCCGACGCATCGCGGCGCGGCCGAGACCGCCTTCCTAGCCGCTTCCGTGGGCAGCGTCACGTCGTTTTGGGGGCGGGTGTGTGGCGTCTGCTTGCGGATTTTCCCGGAAAACGCGCGTTTCAGCGCT
>JAEZEU010000561.1 GCA_023432885.1 Pseudomonadota bacterium
ACCGATGCGGACTTCCGCGCTCCACGGTGTCGCGCCTCACGCATACGCTGACGAGGATGGGACAGCTCGTTTATCTGCCGCGTGACCAGAAGTATCGCATCGGCCCGAGCGCAGTGGCGATGAGCACATCGATGATGAAGGGCTTGCAGCTGCGCAACCTGATCCGGCTGCGCCTGCAGGACGTCGCGGAACATCTGCCGGGCACGGTCGGCTTCGTGATCCCGGACCGCTTCCATCTTGTCTATCTGGAGTACGCCCGTGCGGCGAACGCGCTCGGTCTGCACGAGAGCACGGGCAGCCGCATCAGCATGGCGAGCACGGCTGCGGGCAGCGCGTATCTGGCCTCGCTCGATCCCGATGTCGGCGATGCCCTGATCAATGAAATGGCGCGCGAGACACCGGATAAGGCGAAGCTTGCGCGATCGCATATCGAGGCCAGCCGGCGCTCCTTGCGTGAAAACGGATACGTTACGGCGTTCGGTACCTGGAGTCCGCATATCAATGGCTGTGCCGTGCCGCTGTGGTCGCCGCAATACCAGACCTATGTGGTGGTCACGATCGGTCTGCTGTCGGCGATGTATGACGAGAAGCGGGTGCACAAGGAAGTGGCGCCGCGCATGCTCGATCTTGCATCCTCCGTCGGCGCGCTGCTCGAGGGTGAGGGCGATATCTTTGCCAACCGGCTGGAGCGAAAGTCGATCGCCGTGCCGGCGCACAACAACAATAAGATGGTGACGGAGGAACTGAATGGTCTGGAAGCCGGAACTCGACGACCTCGCCCGGCGCGAAGCGTTCGCGCGCGAGATGGGAGGCGTTGACAAGGTCAAGCGGCAACGCGACCAGGGCCGGCTCACCGTCCGTGAGCGCATCGAAAAGCTAACCGACCAGAACAGCTTTCACGAGATCGGTGCGATCTCGGGCATCGGCGAATACGATGCTGCGGGCGAATTGAAGCATCTCACCCCGGCGAACTGCGTGTTCGGCCGCGCCAGGGTCGATGGGCGCACGGTGGTCGTTGTCGGCGACGATTTTACGGTGCGTGGCGGTTCGGCGGATGCCTCCATCTCCGCAAAGCCGCTGATGGCGGAGGAGATGGCGCACGATTTCCGCCTCCCGATCATCCGCATCATCGAGGGGTCGGGCGGCGGCGGTTCAGTGAAGACGATCGAGACGCGCGGCGCGGCGAACTTGCCCGGCGGCGTCGGCGGCACCCGCTGGTACTGGTACACGACGGCCAACATGGCGCGCGTGCCGGTGGTCGCGCTCGGCCTCGGCTCGGTCGCCGGGCTTGGCGCGGCGCGCCTGGCCGCGAGCCACTATTCCGTCATGACCAAAAATTCCGCGATGTTCGTCGCGGGGCCGCCGGTCGTGAAGCGGCTCGGCCAGGATCTGACAAAGCAGGAGCTCGGCGGCGCCGACATCCAGACCCGCGCCGGCGGCGTCGATCATGCCGTCGAGACCGAGGAAGAGGCGTTCGAGTGCGCAAAGCGCTTCCTCTCCTATCTGCCTTCGTCGGTCTATGATCTGCCGCCGGCCACGGCGTGCAACGACGATCCCGAGCGCGCCGAGGAATCGCTGATGAAGGCGGTGCCGCGCAGCCGCCGCCAGGTCTACAAGATGCGGCCCATCATCGAGGCCGTGGTCGACAAGGGCTCGTTCTTCGAAGTCAATTCCAATTTCGGCAAGCCGATCATCGTGGGACTGGCGCGCCTCGAGGGCCGCGCGGTTCTGCTGCTCGCGAGCGACCCCATGCATTACGGCGGCTCGTGGACCGCGGAAGCGTGCCAGAAGGTGGTGCGCTGGGTCGATTTCGCCGAAACCTTCCATTTGCCGATCGTCTATCTCATGGATTGCCCGGGCTTCATGATCGGGCTCGACGCGGAGAAAGCGGCGACCATCCGTCACGGCGTGCGTGCGATGGCGGCGGTGAACCAGACCACGGTGCCGTGGTGCACGATCATCGTGCGCAACGCCTTCGGCGTGGCAGGCGTCGTGCATCAGCCGGCCAACCGCTTTTCGATGCGCTACGCCTGGCCGTCGGCTTATTGGGGCTCGCTGCCGCTGGAGGGCGGCATCGAGGCGGCCTATCGCGCCGAAATCGATGCGGCGGCCGATCCCGCTGCGAAACTGAAAGAGATCGAGGATCGCCTCAACAAGCTGCGTTCGCCATTCCGCTCGGCCGAGAAGTTCTGGGTGGAGGAGGTGATCGATCCGCGCAAGACACGTTCGCTCCTGTGCGAATTCGCGCGCCTCGCCGAACCGCTGCGTACGCCCGGCCCGCCCGGCAACATGGCGACGCGGCCGTAGTCCGGTAACCAAGCTCTCTCGTCCGCACCTCTTGGTGCGAGTTTGGAGCGCAATTGCGCTCCTCAGATTGCGGACCCTAGGGGCACTCCTCGGAATGAGGATCAAGCCGCTGCGCTTGCCGCCGCGGCTTTCACCGGCCGCGAGATCGCGAGCACGATCAGCGCCGCGAAGATGCAGAGTGCACCGGCGATGAAGAAGGCGGGCAGATAAGTCTCATAGACTGTCCGTGACAGTCCGGCGCCGAAGGCCGCGGTACCTGCGCCGAGCTGGTGGCCGGCGAAGATCCAGCCGAACACGAGGTTGGCGCGCTCGGCGCCGAAGCGCTGCGCGGTGAGGCGCACGGTCGGCGGCACGGTTGCGATCCAGTCGAGGCCGTAGAAGACGGCGAACAGCGACAGGCCGTAGAAGGTGAAGTCGGTGAACGGCAGGAACAGCAGCGAGAGCCCGCGCAGGCCGTAATACCAGAACAGCAGCCAGCGATTGTCGTAGCGGTCGGACAGCCAGCCCGAGATGATGGTGCCGAAGAAATCGAAGATGCCCATCGCCGCCAGCAGGCCAGCGGCCTGAACCTGAGGGATACCGAAATCAAGGCACATCGGGATCAGGTGCACCTGGATGAGGCCGTTGGTGCTGGCGCCGCAGATGAAGAAGGTGGCGAACAACATCCAGAACACCGGCTGTCTGGAGGAGTCGCGCAAGGTGCCAAGGGCGACCGCCGTGATCGAGCCGGTCGGCGGGGGCGGAACGGGAAGGGGTTCTGTGCCCTCGTCGCCGAAAGGACGCAGCCCAACGTCGCTGGGCCGGTCGCGCATCACCAGCAGCACGGCCAAGGCGGCGACGCCCAGCATCACGCAGACCAGCGCCAGCGCCATGCGCCAGCCGACCTGCTCGGTGATGGCGGCAAGCGCCGGCAGGAACAGCAACTGCCCCGTCGCGACGCTCGCGGTGAGGATGCCGACCACGAGCCCGCGCCGCGCCGCGAACCAGCGCGTCGCGATGGTGGCGCCGAGCACCAGCGCGGTCATTCCGGTGCCGATGCCGATCACGACGCCCCACAGGAGCCAGAGCTCCCACACCTTTGTCATGAACAGCGAGCCGACCAGGCCGCAGACCACGACGAGCTGCGCTGCCAGCGTGACATTGCGCAGGCCGTAGCGGTTGAGCAGTGCGGCCGCGAACGGCGCCATCAGCCCGAACAGGATGAAGCGGATCGACAGGGCGGAGGAGATTTCGGCATTGCTCCAGCCGAACTCCTTCTGCAGCGGCACGATGAACACGCCGGGCGCACCAACCGTGCCGGCGGAGACGAGCGCGGCGAGGAAGGTGACGCCGACCATCACCCAGCCGTAGTGGATATTGCGGCGGGCGAGGGCGGCGGATAGCCAGCTCGAGATCATGGGGCCCCGGAATGTGTTATTCGGTGATGTTCGTCCAGTCTGGCATGAGGGGAACATGGCGCGAATGCCATACTTCCCTCATTTTAGGACACTCGCGCTAGTGCGCGATGCGCTCGACTGCAATTGCCGTCGCCTCGCCGCCGCCGATGCAGAGCGAGGCAATGCCGCGCCGGAGATTGTTGGCTTCCATCGCATGCAGCAGAGTCACGATCAGACGCGCGCCGGTGGCGCCGATCGGATGGCCGAGCGCACAGGCGCCGCCGTTGATGTTGAGCTTTTCTCTGGGGATGCCGAGGTCGCGCTGGGCGGCCATCGCCACCACCGCGAAGGCCTCGTTGATCTCGAACAGGTCGACGTCACCTACGCTCCAGCCGACCTTGTCCAGAAGCTTGCGGATCGCCGGGATCGGCGCGGTCGTGAACCATTGCGGTTCCTGGCTGTGGGTGGCGTGCCCCTTGATCTCGGCCAGCACGGGCAGG
>JAEZEU010000001.1 GCA_023432885.1 Pseudomonadota bacterium
GACCGGGCGCGGTTTCCAGCCGGCGCGCTCGGCGACCGCGTTGACGAGGTCGATGGCGCGCGGGTCTTTCAGGTAGCGCAGGCGGTACTCGATTGGATCGACGCCGGCTTCGGTGGCGAGTTCGTCGATGTAGCTTTCGTGCGCAAATGTATTCGGCAGCGCGGAGACGCCGCGAAGCCAGGACGCGCGCACGATCGGCGGCATGTCATTGGCGACGACACGCATGTGCTCGTAGTCATAGGGCGGGATCGCGGTTCGGTCGCCCATCTCGAACACCGCCGGCTTGGGCTCGACCTTGCCGGTGAGCAGCAGCGCCAGGGTCGGCGCGCCGTTCGAGGGATAACGGGTCGCGAAATCATAGGCGGCAGGACTGCCATCCGCGTTAAGACCGCCGTTGACGTCCATCAGCTGCGCGGTGCCCTTGGGTTCCCATACATGCTCCTGCTCGCGGGTGAGTTGCACGCGCACGGGACGGCCGGCCGCCCGCGAAAGCAACAGCGCATCGGCGGTCACGTCATCGGCGCAGTTCCGGCCATAGCAACCGGCGGCCTCCAGCCGGATCACCTCGATGTCCGCCTCCGGCCGCTCCATCAGCATTGCAAGATCGCCGCGCAGGATGTGCGGGTTCTGCGTGCCCGACCAGACGCGAATAGCCCCGTCGCGATAATCGGCGACCGCACAGGACGGCCCGATCGAGCCGTGCATCTGGTAGGGCCAGGAATAGGTCCGTTGCATCGGCGTCGCGGCCGCGGCGATTGCGGCCTCGACATCGCCCTTGTCGATCAGGACGCGCGGCTGAGCCGGATTGGCACGCAGCGCCTTTTCGAGCTGCTCCAGGTCGGGCAGAGCGGGTACCGGCTTCCAATTCACCTTGAGCTGCGCGGCCGCCTTGATTGCGTTCTCCTCGCGCTCGGCGACAACGCCGACGAAATCGCCGATATGCACGAGCTCTACGAGACCGGGGATATCGCGCACCGAGGATTCATCGATGGAAATGAAACTGTTGCCGACGAACGGCCCGGCGTCGACGCCGGCATAGGGCGGCCTGACGACGCGGCCGTGCAGCATGCCCGGCACGCGCACGTCGTGCACGTAAACGAGTTCACCGGTTGCCTTGGCCGGCAGGTCGATCCGAGGCATCGATTGCCCGACGATGCTGTAGGCGCTCGCCGCCTTCACGGGCACATCATCGGCGAGTTCAAGTCGAAGCGTCTCCCCGGCGATCAGCTCGCCATAGCTGAAGCTACGGTTGTCCTTGCCGCGAACGAGTCCGTCCTCGATCGTCAGTTCTTCGGCCGGTATCTCCAGCCGTTCCGCCGCGCGCGCCGCCAGAAAGTGCCGCGCCTGAGACGCCGCCTTGCGCAAGGGAACGGCAGTGATCTGGATAGTTTCGCTCGCAATCGTCGCGCCCTGATTCGGCGTATGCATGGTGTCGCCGAGCACGACGACGACCCGCGCAAATGACACATCGAGCTCTTCCGCGACGATCTGGCCAAGTGCCGTACGGATGCCGGTGCCGAGATCGACGTGACCGTTGTAGGCGGTGACCGAGCCGTCGGCAGTGATCTTGATGAAAGTCTCGAACTTGGCCTCTTCACCATTGCCCGCGGGGCGAACGACCGACAGCGATCCCAGCTTTCCGGAAGAAGGCGCCGCCATCAGTCGCGCGCCTCCAGGGCGTGACCGGCTGCGCGCATTGCGGCGCGGACGATTTCTACATGCGCGCCGCAGCGGCACAGATTATAGCGCAGCGCCTGCAATATCTCCGCTTCCGACGGATGCGGATTGATTGCAAGCAAGGCCTTGGTGCTCATGATCATGCCGTTGAGGCAGTAGCCGCATTGCGCGGCCTGCTCGTCGATGAAGGCCTGCTGCACCGGGTCGGGTCGCTCGCGCGTGCCTAGACCTTCCAGCGTCACGATGTCGCGGCCGGTGCAGCCTTCGATCGGGATCACGCAGGAGCGGGCAGGGACGCCGTCGATCAGCACGGTGCAGGCGCCGCATTCGCCGAGCCCGCAGCCGTATTTCGGTCCGTTGAGTTCGAGATCGTTGCGCAGCACGTAGAGCAGGGCGGTGTCCGGCGCAGCGTCGACATCGTGATTCCTGCCGTTCACGGTCAGGCGCATCGTGCGTGCTCCGTTCGCGTTTCGAAAGCTGGCGAAAGACTACCGTTTGTACACAAACGTGCAAGCCGCTCATGCCGCGGCGCAGCGCGTGCCCGGTTTGTGGACAAGGGCGGCAGGCAAACTGAGTTATTGTGCGGCAGCCGGCTATTTCATATCGCTTGCCGCTTGACAGGTTTCCACCTCGCGCGCAGGATCATTCGTGTACGAACGAACGTGGCGGCGCTGCCGCCGCGAAAGCTCCAAACGGGCGGGCGTGCTGATGGCGATGGAAGTTACCGCCACGTCTGGCGACAAGATCCGCTGCGATGCTTGCCCGGTGATGTGCTACATCAAGCCTGGCGCGGCGGGAGCCTGCGACCGCTACGCCAATCACGATGGCCGGCTGGTGCGCGTCGATCCGCACATCGTGCTGGAGCGAACCGTCGAGCATGGCGGACGCGTGGTGCCGTTCCAGGTCGGCGATTGGGACGGCAAGATCGTCACTCAGCCTGACGTATTCGTCACCGCGATCGGCGCCGGCACGACCTATCCCGATTACAAGCCTGCACCTTTCATCGTGTCGTCCGAAGTCGACGGGGTCGACATGGTCACCGTCGTGACCGAGGGCATCTTCAGCTATTGCGGCGTCAAGGTGAAGATCGACACCGACCGCCATCTCGGCCCGGAAGCCGCGACCGTGCGCGCGCAGGGCGAGGCGGTTGGCCACGTCACCACAGGCGAATACGGCTCGCAGATGCTCTCGCTCGGCGGCGTACACCATCTCACCGGCGGCTCCAAGAAGGAAGGCCGCGTCACCTGCGACACGCTGATGGACCTGTCCAACTGCAAGCCGGTGGAGCTCACCATCGACGGCGGTGCGACCGTCGTCGTGCAAGCTGGTCATCCGCCGGTTGTGAATGGTGTCATTGAGGAGCGCATGCGTGTCGGCTGCGGCTCGGCGACAATCGGTATGTTCGCCAAGCAATGGCATGGCAAGGTCGACGAGGTGGTGGTCGTCGATGACCACATCACCGGCGTGCTGTCTGAGCATCAGGCCGGCAAGCTGCTCGACATTGCCGATACCGGAATCAAGATGAAGGGACGCCGCTCTACCCCCGGCCGTTACTTCCAGGCCGCCGAGCCCGGTACGGGTTGGGGCGGCACCAACATCTCCGATCCGCTTTCGGTGCTCGGGCCGTTCAACGCCAAGGAAGCGCGGCCGGGCTTGACCATGCTGATGGTGTCGACCACCGGCGAGCACTCCGGTTACTACGTGCTCGATGAGGCATTGCGGCCGATCGAAGCGGACATGCCGCGCGACCTCAGACTTTCAGTCGAGCGCATCCAGGAGAATTGCGAGCCGGCGCTTTGCACCGTGCTGTTCATGGCGGGCGCCGGTGGTTCCCTGCGCGCTGGTGTGACCGATAATCCGGTGCGGCTGACGCGCTCGGTGAAGGACGCGCTGACGCGGGTCACCAGCGGCGGGGCACCTGTCTATGTGTGGCCCGGTGGCGGCATCACCTATATGGTCGACGTCACGCTGATGCCGGCCGGCGCTTTCGGTTACGTGCCGACACCGGCGCTGGTTGCGCCCATTGAATTCACGCTCAAGCTTGCCGACTACGCTGCGCTGGGCGGTCACATGGATTATGTCCGCCCGCTTTCGTCGCTCAGGGATAGCGCGGAAGTCCGGCCCATGCCTTTCATCCCGGGGCGGCGCACATGATGCGGCGTCCGCAAATCGCGCTTCTCGCCGACGGCAAGCGGCTGCATTTGCAGGACGGTCCGATTGATTTGATCCTGGAGGCGAGCGGGCGCGAGTCGGATGTGCACGCGGCCTACGACGCTGCAGCGCGACGATTCACGGGATTGCTGGACGAGCTTTGCGCGGAGCTCACGGAATTGCGCAGGGCTGCCGATCCCGCCCAAACCGCGCTGCAAGGCGTCGTCGCGCGCCGCATGCACGCGGCCGTCGCACCCTTTGCCGGGGATTGCTTCATCACGCCGATGGCCGCCGTCGCCGGCAGCGTTGCGGAGGAAATCCTTGGCGCGATGCTCGCTGCTGCGCCGCTCGATCGCGCCTATGTCAACAATGGCGGCGACATCGCACTGCATCTCGCCGGCTGCGAGCATTTCGCCGTAGGTCTGATGGATCGGCCGGATGCCCAAGGCGTGATGCGCCGCGTGACCATCGCTGCCGGCGATCCCGTGCGCGGCATCGCCACCAGCGGCCGCCATGGCCGTAGCTTCTCGCTGGGCATTGCCGACGCCGTGACCGTTCTCGCGAAGACCGCGTCGCAAGCCGACGCCGCTGCGACCGTCATTGCCAATGCAGTCGATCTGCCCGGCCACCCTGCCGTCATCCGCGTGCCCGCGAACGAGTTGCAGCCCGACAGCGATCTGGGTGACCGGCTCGTCACCCGCGATGTCGGCGCATTGACGGATCAGGAGATCGACGAGGCGCTGGAGCCGGGCCGTCGCCGAGCGCAACAATTGCTCGCGGCCGGGTTGATCGAGGGCGCGGCATTGCGCCTCCTTGGCGAAAGCATGGTAGTGGGCGCAAGAGGGATCGAAATGCCTCACGCCGCACACGAACGAACGGTAGGAAATTTGCTGCATGCGTGACCGGGAAGGCTGACCGAAATGAGCGCCGTCATCAGAAAGATCGTCACCGTGGTCGAGGAAACCCATATCGAGATGGGCAAGGCCATTGCGCCGGCGACGCGCCGGGCGGCAGCGATCGCAGTGATCGAAAATCCCTTTGCTGGCCGGTATGTCGAGGATCTGTCGCCCCTGATCGCGATCGGGGAGGAACTCGGCGAACTCCTGTCCAGGCGTGCGGTGGCGGCGCTTGGCATCGACGGCGCCAAGGCGCATTCCTACGGCAAGGCGGCGGCAGTCGGCGAGAACGGCGAGCTGGAACATGCAGCCGCAATTCTTCATCCCAAGATGGGCGCGCCTGTGCGCAAAGTGCTATCCAAGGGCGCGGCGCTGATACCGTCCTCGAAGAAGCGCAGCGGGCCGGGCACCACACTCGACATTCCGCTCGGGCACAAGGACGCGGCCTTCGTGCGCAGCCATTTCGACGGTATGGAAGTGCAGATCAACGACGCTCCGCGCGCCAACGAGATCATGGTGGCGGTCGCCGTCACCGATTCCGGCCGCCCGCTCCCGCGGGTCGGCGGACTGACGGTCGCCGAGATCAAGGGTGAAGACGGATTACGGTAAGTACATTTCAAAGCATTGGAGGAGAAGGGATGCGACGTAGACATTTGTTAGGCGCGGCACTCGCAGTCGTGTTTGCCGCCATGGCGAACAGCGCCATGGCGCAGGGCGAAATCAAGATCGGCGAGATCAACAGCTACTCGCTCTTGCCTGCCTTCACCGAGCCCTATCGGAAGGGCTGGCAGCTTGCGGTGGAGGAAGTCAACGCCGCGGGCGGTATCAATGGCAAGAAGCTGGTCGTGATCTCCAAGGACGACGGCGGCAAGCCGGCTGATGCGCAGACCGCGGCCAATGAACTCGTCTCCAGTGAGAACGTCGCTATGCTCGCCGGTACGTTCCTGTCCAACATCGGCCTTGCCGTCAGCGACTTCGCCAATCAGAAGAAGGTGTTCTTCCTCGCCGCTGAGCCTCTGACCGACGCCATCACCTGGGCGAAGGGCAACCGCTATACTTTCCGCCTGCGTCCCTCCAACTACATGCAGGCGGCGATGCTGGTGGAGCAGGCGGCCAAACTGCCCGCCAAGAAATGGGCGACGATTGCGCCGAACTATGAATACGGCCAGTCCGCCGTCTCGGTGTTCAAGAAACTGATGTCGGAGAAGCGGCCGGATATACAGTGGGTCGACGAGCAGTGGCCGCCGCAGGGCAAGATCGATGCGGGTCCCGTGGTGCAGGCGGTTGCCGCAGCCAATCCGGAAGCCATCCTCAACGTCACCTTCGGCGCCGACCTCGTCAAGCTCGTCCGCGAAGGCAACACCCGCGGCCTGTTCAAGGGCCGCTCCGTGGTGAGCTTCCTTACGGGAGAGCCGGAATATCTCGATCCCCTGAAGGACGAAACGCCGGAGGGTTGGATCGTCACCGGCTATCCCTGGTACTCGATCAAGACGCCGGAGCATGAGGCCTTCCTCAAGGCATATCAGGCCAAGTTCAACGATTATCCGCGGCTCGGCTCGATCGTCGGCTATCAGACTATCAAGGCGGCAGCCGCGCTCCTCATCAAGGCCAACTCCACCGATCCGGAGAAGATGATCGCGGCGGCCGAAGGATTGTCGATGAGTTCGCCCTTTGGCGAGATCACCTTCCGCAAGATCGATCACCAGTCGACCCTCGGCGCTTTCGTCGGCAAGACCGCGCTGAAGGATGGCAAGGGCATCATGGTGGACACCGCCTACAAGAACGGCGCGGATTTCCTGCCGAGCGATGCCGAAGTCGAGAAGCTGCGTCCGAAGGATTGATGCCTGCTTCTCCCTCTCCGCGCCTTCGCGGGGAAAGGGTTGGGGTGAGGGCCCCGCTCCGCGAGCGATCATCTGGAGAGTCCTCCTCACTCGGATCATGATCCGATCTCTCCCCGCAAGCGGGGAGAGATTGAAACGAAGACCTCATCCTGCGGAAGCGCGATAACGCCGTCTCGAAGGATGAGCCACGCGCGCCAAATGATGCCAACGCGGACCGCCAATGGCCTTTTACGTCGTCCAGTTCCTGACCGGTCTTGCCAGCGCAGCATCGCTGTTCCTGGTCGCTTCGGGATTGTCGATCATCTTTGGCGTGACGCGGATCGTGAACTTTGCCCACGGCGCGTTCTACATGCTCGGCGCGTACCTGGCGTTCACGCTGACCGAGCGCTTCTCCGGCGCGCGCGGCTTCTGGGGCGGCAGCGTTGCCGCCGCGCTGGTGGTCGCTGTCGTCGGGGTCATCGTCGAGATGGTGCTGCTGCGCCGGATATATCATTCACCGGAGCTCTTTCAGTTGCTCGCGACCTTCGGCCTTACGCTGATGGTCGAGGACATCGTGGTGCTGATCTGGGGCCCGGACGACCTGCTTGGCCGCCGGGCGCCCGGCTTCAAGGGCGCGGTCGATTTCTTCGGCCACAACATCCCGAGCTATGACCTGTTCCTGATCGTGCTCGGACCCGTGGTGCTCGGCATTCTCTGGCTGCTGTTCCAGCGCACGCGCTGGGGAGTCTTGGTGCGCGCGGCGACCCAGGACCGCGACATGGTGGCTGCGCTTGGCGTGAACCAGAAGTGGCTATTCACCTCCGTGTTCGCCGTCGGCGTCTTCCTCGCTGCGGTCGGCGGCGCGCTGCAGATCCCGCGCGATGCAGTGCATCATGCGATGGATCTGCGCATCATCGTCGAAGTCTTCGTGGTCGTCGTGATCGGGGGCCTTGGCAGCATCACAGGCGCCTTCGTCGCCGCAGTGCTGGTATCGGAGCTCAATGCATTCGGCATCCTGATCTTCCCGAAGATATCCATCATTCTCGTCTTCCTCGTCATGGCTGCCGTGCTGATCGTCCGGCCCTGGGGCCTGTTCGGCAAGCCCGAGGCGCCGGCGCGGCGCACCCCGGGCCTTACCGTCAATCCCTGGCGGCCGCTCACGGCCAACGAGCGTATCGCCGCGCTGGTCGCGCTGGCCGCCGCCGCGGCGCTCCCGCTTGTCGGGGGCACCTATGTAATGACCGTCGGGTCGGAGATCGCGATTTACGTCATCTTTGCCGCGAGCCTGCATTTCCTGATGTCGGTCGGTGGGCTCGCCTCGTTCGGCCATGCGGCCTATTTCGGCCTCGGCGCCTACGGTGTCGCCTTCCTTGCCAAGATGGCGGGGCTGCCGATGATCGTCTCGCTGCTGCTCGGGCCGCTGCTCGGCTGCCTTGGAGCTGCGGTGTTCGGATTCTTTTGCGTGCAACTCTCCGGCGTCTACTTCGCGATGCTGACGCTGGCTTTTGCGCAGATCGTCTGGTCGATCGCCTTCCAGTGGGTCGCGGTGACCGGCGGCGACAACGGCATTTTGGGAGTCTGGCCGGAGAAATGGGCGGCGGGCCCGGCGAGCTTCTACTGGCTGTCGCTGGCGATTGCGGCACTCTGCGTCGTGATCCTCCGCCTCATCGTGTTCTCGCCCTTCGGCTATGCGCTGCGTGCCACGCGCGACTCGCCGTTGCGCAGCGAGGCCATCGGCATCAGCGGCAAGCGCATGCAGTGGATGGCTTTTGTCATATCGGGCACGGTCGCGGGCATCGGCGGCGCGCTGTTCGCCTATCTCAAGGGCAGCGTATTTCCCGACAGCCTCGGCATTTCGCTGTCGGTCGATGCGCTGGTCATGGTGCTGCTCGGCGGCGTCGAGACCGTGTCGGGGGCCGTCATCGGCGCCATCGTATACAAGGCGCTGAGTATCTGGGTGGTCAGCCAGACCGACTGGTCGAAGCTCGTGCTCGGTGGCTTCATCGTTCTCATCGTGGTTGCGTTCCCGAAGGGAATCGTCGGGACGCTGGAGGCGCTGATGGCGCGCCGGCGCTCCGGTTCGTCATCGTCGAAATCCAGGCTCGCCAGCGTCGAGGTGGCCGAATGACTGATGCGGCGACATTGCTGTCGGTCGAGGGGCTGACGAAATCCTATGGCGGTGTACATGCCGTGCGCGGCGTGTCATTCGAGCTGAAGGCCGGCGAAATTCTGGCGCTGATCGGGCCGAACGGCGCGGGCAAGAGCACGTGCTTCGACATGCTCAACGGCCAGAACATTCCCGATTCCGGCCGCGTCACGCTGCTGGGAGAGGACACCATCGGCCGCAAGCCGCGCGAGATCTGGCGGCTCGGGGTAGGGCGCACCTTTCAGATCACCGCGACGTTTCCCACCATGACGGTGCGCGAGAACGTGCAAGTGGCACTGGTGTCGTATCGCCGGGCACTGTTCAATTTCTTCGCTTCGACGCCGCAATTCGCGCGCGAGGAAGCGGGTCGCCTGCTCGATCTCGTCGGTATGGAAGGTTATGCCGAGCGGCCTTGCGGCGAGCTCGCCTATGGCGACCTCAAGCGGCTCGAGCTGGCGGTGGCGCTCGCCAACCGGCCGAGGCTGCTGCTGATGGACGAGCCGACCGCCGGAATGGCGCCGCGCGAGCGCGTCGAGCTGATGCGGCTCACCGCCGGGATCGCGCGGGAGCAGTCGATCGGCGTACTCTTCACCGAACACGACATGGACGTGGTGTTCGAACATGCTGACCGCATCCTGGTGCTAAATCGCGGCAGCCTGATCGCGGAAGGCACGCCCGAACAGGTGCGCGCCAATAGCGAGGTACGTGCGGTCTATCTCGGTGAGGGCCTGGTCTACGACCCGCGGCATCGCGACGGAGCGCATTGATGAAGCTCCAGGTAGCGGACCTCAACAGTTACTATGGTCCGGCGCATATCCTGTTCGATATTGCGCTGGAGGTCGGCGAGGGCGAGGTCGTGGCGCTGCTCGGGCGCAACGGCGCCGGCAAGTCAACGACCTTCCGATCCATCGTCGGGCTCGTCGCGCAGCGGTCGGGCCGGATCATGTTCGAGGGCAGGGACGTCTCGCGCGAGCCGACCCATGCGATCGTGCGCGGCGGGCTTGGCTACGTGCCGGAGGAGCGGCGCATCTTCACCGACCTGACGGTTGAGGAAAACCTCGAAGTCGGCCGGCAGCCGAAGCGGCCGAACGCCCCGTACTGGACGCGGGAAAAGCTGTTTGCGCTGTTTCCTAATCTTGGCGAGATGAGAAGCCGTCCCGGCGGGCGCATGAGCGGCGGCGAGCAGCAGATGCTGACGATCGCGCGCACGCTGATGGGCAATCCGTCGCTGGTGCTGCTGGATGAGCCGTCGGAAGGATTGTCGCCGAAGATCGTGGAGCAGATGGTCGATGCGATCCTTGCGATGAAGAAGGAGGGCGTCAGCATCATCGTCTCCGAGCAGAACCTGCATTTTGCGCGGCTGATCTCCGATCGCGCCTACATCATCGAGCGCGGACGCATCTGTTACGGCGGCACGATGGCCGAACTCGATGCGCGACCGGATATCCGCGACGCGCATCTGTCGCTGTGACGGGGAGGCTGGGCATGAGCAGAGCCGTTGCAACCAAGAGGAACGCGAAGCCGGCGAAGCCCGGCTATGTGCTCGATGAGCAGATCGGCTTTATCCTGCGCCAGGTCTGGCAGCGCCACGCCATGATCTTCGCCCGCGACATCGGCATCAATCTGACTCCGACGCAGTGGGCGGCGCTGGCCAAGCTGCAGGAGACGGGGCCATGCTCGCAGAACCAGCTTGGCCGGCTGACTGCAATGGATGTCGCGACCATCAAGGGCGTGATCGACCGCCTCACCGCGCGCGGGCTGACCGAAACCTCGCCCGATCCCGAGGACGGCCGGCGCTTGCTGGTGAGTCTCACAAAGGCAGGGCAGCAACTTGCGGAGAAGGCCGCCCCGCATGCGCTGGCAATCTCGCGCGAGACGCTGGCGCCGCTCGATCCAAAAGAGCGGGAAACGTTGTTGGGCCTGCTCAACAAGCTGCGGTAGCGGCGTCGTCTCTTTGTAAGGTTCGCCATTGGCAGCGGAGCGACTCTCTGCCTGCAGGCCCGTGCGCCTTTCCATTCGCCTGCGGCGATCTATCAGGCCGTGCGATTTCAGCCGCTGATTTATTTGTTGCAGATCAGGATATCCAGCCAGCTACGGGGCCGTAAGTCGACGATCTCAGGAGCGGTGCCGTCATGTGACATCTTCCGACGCGTCTTGGAAATTACACGATATTGTAAATGCACAAACCGGCCCGCTACGTCCCGAGAGCTCCGCGGTGTTCTTCCGAGAAGACGTGCGCGTAGAGGTTGGCGATCCATTGTTTGCCATCTTGCGTGACGCGCAGGTAGCGGAGTGCATCGCCG
>JAEZEU010000003.1 GCA_023432885.1 Pseudomonadota bacterium
AGTAGCGCGCGCCGGGATAGCCTTCCGCGTATTTGTTGGTCATCACCGAACCCTGCGCTTCAAGCACGGCGCGGCTGACGATGTTTTCCGACGCGATCAACTCGATCTCGTGGCGCTGGCGACCGAGTTCGCCCTTGATGGCGGCAGCGATCTCCGGGTCAGCCTCCGCGAGGCCGGCCGTGAAAAATGAGTCGGGCGCAGAAGGAGTGTTGGCGCGGGAAGAGCTCATCGGCGAAATATCTCCACCGCCGCAGCCGGTTAGGCATTGCGGACGGTTCTGGTTTAACGGTCGAAAGAAGCGTCTGCGGCTTACCACATCGGCCCGAAATGGCCAAGCCATTGCGGTAAGCACCTGATACCAATGCAATATATGGTGGGATGGCGAGGATTGGAACCCTTGCCTTGTCCCCGTCCGGTTGCCGGTCCAAAGGACGAAAAGGGTACGAGTCTTGTTGCGAACGGAACGCCTAGCAGCTTCAAGATCGGTGCCGCCCTCTCGGCGGATCGACCGCCGGCTGAATTGGGGTACGGGCCGCCCGGCTGCACTCGCGCCGCTGAGCTGATCGTCAGTGACCTAACATGACGGACGACATCGCCACTTCTGGAAGCGGCAACCGGGTTGGCTTACAGCCCCGTATATCCAGCCTTCACCGGATCGTTGCTGCCGTCGAGTTGGCGCAGGTACGTCAGGCCGCACACCGCCAGGCGGTGCTCGTCCTTCTCGCCGGCTTCGAACAGCGTCTTCACATACTCCGTCACCTTCTCACGCGCCTCCGCGCTGGCGGCAGCACTTTGGTTCATCAGCAGATCGTAGGTCTGCATGATGCGGTCGATGGCGGCGTCCATGGATGGCTCCGTTGCGGGGGCAGGCGATGATGCGGGATCAGGCAATGAGCGTCTGGGCCTCGAATTTCGCGATCGCCTTGTTGGCGAGCTTGATCTTGTTGTACTCGCCGCGTTGAAACAGCTGCACGATGATGCCGAGCAGCCGTTCATTGGTGGCGATCGTATCGCCGATCGCGCCGGCCCGGCGCAGATAGTTTGATGCGATGGCGTAGGCTTCGCCCACGGCCTCGACATTCATTACCTGCAAACCGCGTTCGACCAGCATGCTCAAGTCCTCCGCTACGAAGTTATAAAGCGGAGCATCGAAATAAGTTCCAATTCGGGAAGCCGGTGTTTTCCACACAATAAACACAAAACGCACCGGGCACCGGAAAGCCCGGTCCCGATGCGTTTTTGGGAAGTATCGCCTGATCTCAACGGCTGCCGGTCTTTTTCGCCGCCGGCTTGGCCGTCAATTCTCAGAGCCGATAGAGGATCTGGTCGGTCCAGAAGCGCTCGAGGCGATGCAGCGACTTGTTGAGGGTGGCGAACTCCTCGCTGGAGATGCCGCCGACCTGCTCAACGGTCTTGACGTGCTTCTGGTAGAGGCCGTCGACGATCTTCCGGATTTCCTGACCCTGCGCGGTCAAACGGATGCGGACCGAGCGGCGATCGACGCGCGAGCGCTGATGATCGAGGAAGCCGAGCTCGACGAGCTTCTTCAGGTTGTAGGAGACGTTGGAGCCGAGGTAGTAGCCGCGCGTGCGCAGCTCGCCTGCGGTGAGCTCCTTGTCGCCGATGTTGTAGAGCAGCAGAGCCTGCACCGAGTTGATGTCGGCGCGGCCGCGGCGGTCGAATTCATCCTTGATCACGTCGAGCAGGCGGCGATGCAACCGCTCCACCAGAGTCAAAGCTTCGAGATAGAGCGGCTGCACCCCAGACTGGCCAGCAGCACGGTCAGCGGTTTCCACCGCCGTCGCAACAGCTTTCATCATGACACTTCCCCTGTTGTCGTTTTTATCGACACTTATTCGACGAAACTTTTGTCCCGCCTGATAGGTGCAACTTAAGGGGGCGGTTTGAAGATCCGCTTAAACAAGACAATAAAGAGATCATGAATTTAAGAGAGTGAATCGCAGATTAAGCCTGCGGCAGAAGCACTTTTTGCAATTTTCTGTTCACGCTGCAGCGCACGTGTTCACGCTTCGTCTGCCCTCTCCCCGGCGTCCTGTCGCATTCCAAAACAGGCTTGCCTGGTTTGGAAAGGACTGCGTAACAGGTGTGAGGGAACCCTTTAGGGTGAGCGAAAAGTTATCGCCAAGTTTTGCAAAAATGCGCTGCAATCGCGGTGAAAAATTCGTTCTCACCAATGGCTGCTACGGCGGGCGTTCACGCGCCGCCATCCAGGCAAGCACGAGATAACCGGCGAGCATCAGCGCATCGACCGCGACCACGACAAGGCTGCCGCCATAGATGCCGGGAAACATCAACTCGATCACCGCCATCGAAACGACGGTCGTCAGCCACACCACCGCGCCCCATGGGGTGGCGAGCCACAGGCCCACCGCCGCAACAAGCTCGATCACGGCGAAATAGATCGTCGCGGTCTGCCAGGCCATGGTCTGGTTTTCGAATGTTTCTTCCTCGCCGCCGACAAAGCCCGTCACCTGCGCCCAGTGATAGAGGCCCTTGGCGATAGCGAGCACCGCCATCACACGCAGGAACAGCACGAGCCGCCGCGTCCAGACATTCTCGTCCGGCTCGATCCGCTCGGACGCCAGCGTCGCCGCCGTGAGGGCGTCCCGCGATGGATCGCGCGTGGAGGTGTCAGACATCGCGTCTCAAACTTGTGGATTCTCGTTTCGGGAGGCCCCCTCCCCGTGAGCCGCAGTCTTGGCCCGGCCCAAGGCCAAAATCAATCGCCATTGCGCCAGATCAAGTGGCCGTGACGCCCCTTCGGCAAGCTGCTAGAATTGGACCAAACCCAAATCCGCCGCCGCTTAAGGAGCTTTCCATGGCGATCAAGTTCGGCCGCCCGATCGAAATGCGCGATGCACCGAGCCGCCAGGCCGCCCTCTCCAGCCCTTCGCTCGATCTCACGGTGCGCCCGCGCCGCAACCGCAAATCGGAATGGGCGCGGCGGATGGTACGCGAAAACGTGCTCACGACTGACGACCTGATCTGGCCGATGTTCGTTGTCGATGGTCACAATACGCGAACGCCGGTCTCCTCAATGCCCGGTGTCGACCGCCTCACCGTCGACCAGATCGTGCGCGAGGCCGAGCGCGCCGCAAAACTCGACATTCCCTGCATTGCGCTGTTTCCCTATACCGAGCCGTCGCTCCGCGATGAGCAGGGTTCCGAAGCGTTCAATCCCGACAATCTCGTCTGCCAGTCGGTGCGTGCGGTCAAGAAGGAATTCCCCGACATCGGCGTGCTCTGCGATGTCGCGCTCGATCCCTTCACCAGCCACGGCCATGACGGGCTGATCGCCGGCGGCAAGATTCTCAACGACGAGACCGTGGCGGTGCTGGTGAAGCAGGCACTGAATCAGGCCGAAGCCGGCTGCGACATCATCGCCCCTTCCGACATGATGGACGGCCGCGTCGGCGCGATCCGCAAGGCGCTGGACGAAGCCGGCTTCGTCGATGTGCAGATCATGTCCTATGCGGCCAAATATGCCTCGGCCTTCTACGGCCCGTTCCGGGACGCCATCGGCTCGGCCAAGACACTTACCGGCGACAAGCGCACCTACCAGATGGACAGCGCCAATTCCGACGAAGCCCTGCGCGAGGTCGAACTCGACATCGCCGAGGGCGCCGACATGGTGATGGTGAAGCCCGGCATGCCCTATCTCGACATCGTCCGGCGCGTGAAGGATACCTTCTCGATGCCGACATTCGTCTACCAGGTGTCCGGCGAATACGCGATGATCGCAGGCGCCGCGCGCAACGGCTGGATCGACGGCGATCGCGCGATGATGGAAGCCCTGCTCGGTTTCAAGCGCGCCGGGGCGGACGGCGTTTTGACCTATTTCGCGCCGCAGGCGGCCGAGAAGATCAAGGCGCAATCGTAGGCTGGATCGGCGAAATTTGATCGACCGGCGCGGTTGACCTTCTGCGGCGAGGCATTGATGACGAGGCCGACGACCTCCCCGCAGCGGCAGCGCACCTGCGCTTCCTTCGCCGTCTGTCGTCTCTCCGTCCGGTGATTGTCCGACGTTCGCCGGGATGGGTTCGACTCACAAGCGGCCCTGGACCATTCGCCGCGGTTTTGCCGGAATGTTTCCGCCAGTTAATGTGGCCGAAGGCCTTGCAGCTTGGCGTGTGGTTCCCATGTCCTGCTCGTGAGCGGAGGGACTGACCATGAGCTACAGCGGTTCGGGTGACACCAGCGGCGCCTGGCGCAATGACGGCGGGGTGCCGCCGCATGCCTTCGATCCCGTCAAGCAGCCGGAGCTGTTCAGCGGCGTTGCGAGCAAGCGGGTCTTTGCCTTCCTGATCGACATGATCGTGATCGCGGTCCCCGTGGTGCTCGGCTATCTCTTCATTCTTCTATTTGGGATCGTGACGCTCGGGCTTGGCTGGATGCTGTTCTGGCTGGCTTGGCCGGCCTCGGTGGTCTGGGCCATCGTTTATTACGGCGCCACGCTGGGCGGACCGCATTCGGCCACGCTCGGCATGCGCGTGATGGATATCGAGTTGCGCACCTGGTACGGAGCGCCGGGCTACTTCGTGCTTGGTGCAATGCACGCGGTGCTGTTCTGGGTTTCGGTCTCGTTCCTGACGCCGCTGATCGTCCTGGTCGGCCTGTTCAACGGCCGCCGCCGGCTGCTGCATGACATCGTGCTCGGAACCGTGGTTATCAACAGCTTCGCCCGCACCCAGCCGGCACAGCCCGCACGGACGTATTGAGGTCGACGCAATCATTGACGGTGAGCCTCCGCGGCGCGATGCTGGCTGTGGCAGCTTCGGAGGCCTGACGACGCAACGTGACCCAGCATTCGCGTGACACCCCGCAATTCTACCTGACGGCGCCCTCGCCCTGTCCCTATTTGCCGGGCCGGCACGAGCGCAAGGTGTTCACCCATCTGGTGGGCGACAAGGCTGCGGACCTCAATGACCTGCTGACGCATGGCGGTTTCCGGCGCAGCCAGTCGATCGCCTACCGTCCGGCCTGCGATCAGTGCCGCGCCTGCATTTCCGTGCGAGTGATCGCCAACGAATTCCGGCCCTCCCGCGGCTTCCGCAAAGTCTTGGCGCGCAATGCCGATATCATCGGCGAGCAGCGCAGCGCGGTGCCGACATCGGAGCAGTATTCCGTGTTCCGGGCCTATCTCGACAAGCGGCACCGCCACGGCGGCATGGCCGACATGACCGTGCTCGATTATGCCATGATGGTGGAGGACAGCCATGTCGAGACCCGCATCATCGAGTACCGCAGGCGCGGCCCCGACAGCGGCATCACTGGCCGCGGTGACGAACTGGTGGCGGTGGCGCTGACCGACGTGCTCAGCGACGGGCTGTCGATGGTCTATTCCTTCTTCGAGCCGGCCGAGCGCGACCGCTCGCTCGGCACCTTCATGATTCTCGACCACATCGCCCGCGCCCGCCGGCTCGGGCTGCCTTACGTCTATCTCGGCTACTGGATCGATGGGTCCAAGAAGATGGACTACAAGGCCCGCTTCCTGCCGCAGCAGCGGCTGGCGCCGAGCGGCTGGCTGCGCGTCGAAGCCTCGGGCGAAATCTTGTCCGAGCCGCAGGATTGAAGGGGCGAATGGTGAGCGGCGAATAGCGGATGGTGCCACACCATCGCAGGCCTCCATTCGCTACTCCCGATTCGCGATTTCATTCAAAGAACGTGTCGAACAGCAGTTTGAGGTTGAGGATCACGATCACGCCGGCGACCACCCAGGCCAGCACGGCAACCGACGTAGAGATCACGAACTTGCCCATCTTGCGCCGGTCCGAGACGAAGCGCACCAGCGGGATCACCGCGAACGGCAGCTGCATCGACAAGATCACCTGGCTGAAGACAAGCAGCCGCGCCGTGCCGCTTTCGCCATAGAGCGCGGTGACGATCACGACCGGAACGATCGCAATACCGCGGGTCAGCAGCCGGCGCGCCCAGTGCGGCAGGCGCAGATCCAGGAAGCCCTCCATCACGATCTGGCCGGCGAGCGTCGCCGTCACGGTCGAGTTGAGGCCGGACGCAAGCAGCGCCACCGCGAACAGCGTGGAGGCGATGCCAAGCCCGAGCAGCGGCGACAGGAGCTCGAAGGCCTGGCTGATCTCGGCCACATCGTTATGACCGTTCTTGTAGAAGGTGGCGGCCGCCACGATCAGGATCGCTGCGTTGACGAACAGCGCCAGCATCAGCGCGATGGTGGAGTCCGTGGTGGCCCATTTGATGGCGTCGCGGCGGCCCTCGTCGGTGCGCGGATAGGCGCGGGTCTGCACGATCGAGGAGTGCAAATAGAGGTTATGCGGCATCACGGTCGCGCCGATGATGCCGATGGCGATGTAGAGCATCTCCGAATTGGTGAAGATCTCGCTCGACGGCACAAAGCCCCGCAGCAACTCGGCGACCGGCGGGGCGGCGGCTGCGATCTGGATTGCAAAGCACACCGCAATCACGATCAGCAGGGCGATCACGAACGCTTCGAGAAAGCGGAAGCCGCGGTTCATCAGGAGCAGCAGCAGGAACGCATCGAGTGCGGCGATCAACGCTCCGCCGATCAGGGGAATGCCGAACAGGAGCTTCAGCGCGATCGCCGTGCCGATCACCTCCGCCAGGTCGCACGCGATGATCGCAGCCTCGCAGGCCAGCCAGAGCAGGAAATTGACCGGCCGCGAATAGTTGGCGCGGCAGGCCTGCGCGAGATCGCGGTCGGTGACGATGCCGAGCCGCGCGGCAAGCGCCTGCAGCAGGATTGCCATCAAATTCGACAGCAGGATTACCGACAGAAGCGTGTAGCCGAACTTGGAGCCACCCGCGATGTCGGTCGCCCAGTTGCCCGGGTCCATGTAGCCGACCGACACGAGGTATCCCGGGCCGGCAAAGGCCAGCAGGCGCCGCCACCACAGCCCCCCAACGGGCGGAACCGCGACCGTGGCATTCACCTCGGCCAAGCTCTTGACCTTCCCGGCATCTTCACGCCAGCCGCCGGAGTTGTTCAGGGGATTAGGCAGGCTTTCGGAGCTCACACGTCTGGTCTCTTTATCCACGCTGGCATCTTGGCTGATCTCTTTCTTTATTGCAACTCATTTGCAACTGCATCTAGCGCGCTCCCGAGATCGTGTTGTCTGGAAGCGGGTGGGTTTGCACCCTCGTCGCGGCGGACAATGCGCCAAACCCGGAATTCGGATTTGCGCCATGTCCAATTCGACTGCGATCGAACTGCCTGCAACCTTCAACCGGCTTGCCTGGTCGAATCTCGCCGCCCAATCGGCCGAGCAGATTGCGCTGGCCGCAGCTCCCATCGTCGCCGTGCTGCTGCTCGGCGTCGGCGAAGGCTCGACCGGCGCACTTCAGACCGCGCTGACCCTGCCCTTCATCCTCGTCGCTATACCGGCCGGCCTGCTCGCAGACCGCGTGTCGCGCCGCTTCCTGATGGCGGGCTCCGAAGCGCTGCGCGCGGCGGCGCTGGCGGCGATCCTGCTCCTGATCTGGTGTGGGGCGCTCAACCTTCCCCTGCTCGCCTTGCTCGGCTTTGCCGCGGTGTGCGGCACCGTCGTCTACAGCGTCGCCGCTCCAGCGCTGGTACCCTCGCTGGTCGCCTCCAAGCAATTACCGGCGGCCAATGCGCGGATCGAACTCGCCCGCACCGTCGCCTTCGCGGCCGGTCCGGCGCTCGGCGGTGTACTGGTCGGATGGGCCGGCGCAGCGCCGGCCTTCGGCTTTGCGGCGGCGCTCTCCGTCGTCGCCGTGGTGCTGCTTTCCGGCATCTACGAGCCGGTGCGAGAGCCCGCGCCGCGCCGGCATCCGATGACGGAGATCCATGAAGGCGCGACCTTTGTGATGCGGCATGCGCTGCTGAGGCCGGTCTTCATCACGCAGTTCATCTTCAATACCGCCTCTTTCCTGCTGCTCGCCGTATTCGTGCCCTACGCCGTGCGCCATCTCGGCCTGAGCGCCACCGGCGTCGGCACCACGCTTGCGATGTATGGCGCCGGTATGGTGATCGGCGCGCTGTTCGCCACCCGCGTGATGCAGCGCCTCGCCTTCGGCATCGTAATCGGGCTTGGCCCCATCGCCGGTTTCATCGCCGCCGGCATCATGGCGCTGACGACGCTGGTGCCCTCGCCGTTCCTTGCCGGCCTCAGCTTCTTCCTGCTCGGCGCGGGTCCGATCCTCTGGGTGATCTCGACGACCACGCTGCGCCAGTCGGTGACGCCGCCCTCGCTGCTCGGCCGCGTCTCCGCCATCAACATCATGAGTTATGGCGCCCGCCCGCTCGGCTCGGCCCTCGGCGCCATCGTCGGCGGCCTCTACGGCGCGGAGATCTGCCTGTATCTCGCCACTGCGATCTTCGCGACCCAAGCGCTGGTAATTTGGCTC
This sequence comes from Pseudomonadota bacterium, assembly GCA_023432885.1. GTDB lineage: Bacteria > Pseudomonadota > Alphaproteobacteria > Rhizobiales > Xanthobacteraceae > Bradyrhizobium. The sequence goes on from JAEZEU010000003.1 coordinate 8,386, forward strand.
TCGCCAGCGGTGGCGCTGGCCCGTCAGCCGGAAATGATCGGCGAGCCCGCGCGATAATCAGCCTGCCACATACCTTGCATATTTCCCGGCGACGGCCTCGTCGGTGAGGATATCCGGATCCAGCGTGTAGAGATCCTGCGCGCCGCCAATGCCGCGCAACGCAAAGCGGCCGGTGGAAACGAGATAGCCGCGCCCGGTCGCATCAAGGCCGTTGCGGAATGCGGACGAGGTCAGCAGCTCGCGGTCGACGGAGCGGCACATCGAGGCGATGCGGCTGACTTCGTTGACGGCGGGGCCAACCACAGTGAAATCGAGGCGGTCGTCGCTGCCGATATTGCCGTAAAAGACCTCGCCGATATGCAGGCCGACGTGGGCCGTCGTCACCGGGCGGCCCTCGCCGGAGCGGCGAGCGTTGACCACGTCCATATTGTTGCGGAAGCGGTGCTCGGCGCGGAGCGCAGCGCGCTTGGCAAGCGACATGTTCTCGTTGGTGAACATCGCCAACACCCCATCTCCGATCAGCTTCAGCACTTCGCCGCCGGCGTCGTGGATGGCATCGATCGCGGCCTGCGCATAATCATTGAGGAACGGGATGATCTCGCCCGGCTCCATGGTCTCGCTGATTGACGTCGAGGAGCGCAGGTCGGAGAACCACAGCACGGCCTTGATCTTTTCGGTAATGCCGCGCGATATTTTCCCGCGCAGCACCTGCTCCGATGTCTCGCGTCCGAGATAGACCCGCCCAAGGGTGCGCGCGATGTCGGCCTGCGCCGCAGATTTGATGGCCAGCCCCAGCACCGGCACGAGGTCGCGCAGCGCCGCCAGACCCTCCTCGCCGAAGCCGCTGTCCTGTCGCGTCGTCCAGTTGGAATAGACGCAATCCATCTGGCCCATCGTGCCCGCCTCACCGAACCGGTGCACGAAGGAGGTCACATGCTTGTGCCCGTTGGACGCGAGCTCTTCGAACTTCGAATAGCGATGCGTGGCCGTGTCGCTCAGGTCGCACAAGCGATGCTCGTGCCCCTGTTCGAGCATTTCGTAGAATATCGAGCGCCGCCAGCCATCGGCGGCATCCCCCGTTTCAGTCGGCCCGTACTCGAAACTTTCCGGCTGGTTGGTGTCGGTGTCGTGCCAACGGAAGCCGCGGCCCTCGAAAATCGGATGCAACGTGTCGATCACGACGAGTCCGTAGGAGATTGCGACGCCCTCGGCGCAGCAGCGCTCGCAAAAGCCGCGGATCAGCTCGCTTTCGGGCAAGCCGGTCAGCCCCTGGGTAACCAGCCAATTCATCAGGCGAAGACGCGGAGCGAGTTGCATGGGATCGATTATGCCGCGCAATCAGCCGTGATGAAAGCGCGGCTCTGCAATGCCCTAACCGGCTTGACGACTTTTATCCGACAGCGGCAAATACGGCGACACTTGAAGCAGAACCGGATGCAGGCGGGCGGAATCGGACTGACGAGGAAATGAACCCACCGCAGCTTCCGATCATCCTGGCGCTCGGCACAACGCAGACGCTGGCCTGGGCCTCGAGCTATTATCTTCCAGCCATCCTGGCCGACCCGATCGGCCGCGACCTTGGCGTCTCCTCGAACTGGATTTTTGCCGCCTTCTCCGCTTCGCTGGTGCTGTCGGCCGTTCTCGGTCCACGCATCGGACGCCAGATCGACCTCGTCGGCGGGCGCTCGGTGCTGTGCATCTCCAATCTGACGCTGGCGGCCGGGCTTGCCCTGCTCGGTCTCGCCACCTCCATTCCGGTGCTGATCATTGCCTGGCTGCTGCTCGGGGTGGGTATGGGGATGGGCCTGTACGATGCGGCGTTCGGCGCGCTCGGACGCATCTATGGCGACGCGGCGCGGCGCTCGATCACCGGCATCACCCTGATTGCCGGCTTCGCCTCGACCGTGGGCTGGCCGCTCACCGCGCTTGGGCTGGAGCACATCGGCTGGCGCAACACCTGCTTTGCCTGGGCCGCCGCGCATATCGTGCTGGGGCTGCCGATCAACTTCTTCATGCTGCCCGCGGTGCAAGGCGCCAAGGCGGCGGTCGCCAATGCCGTGAAGCCGCACATCCCGATCGACCGTGCAATGGCGCTGCTCGCCTTCGCCTTCGCCGCAGCCTGGACCGTGACCGGCGCGATGGCCGCCCATTTCCCGCGCATCCTGGAAGCGGCCGGCGCGACGCCGGTGCAGGCGATCGCCGCCGGCGCCCTGATCGGCCCGGCGCAGGTCGCCGCCCGCGTCGTCGAGGCGGGCCTGCTCAGCCGTTTTCATCCGCTGGTCTCGACGCGGCTGGCCTGCATCACCCATCCGATCGGCGCCGTTATCGTCGGCATTTTCGGCGGCGCTGCCGCAAGCGTGTTCGCGGTGTTCCACGGGTCCGGCAACGGTATCCTCACCATTGCGCGCGGCACGCTGCCGCTCGCCATCTTCGGCTCGCAGAATTACGCATACCGTCTCGGCCTGCTCGGCGCGCCTTCGCGCATGGCGCAGGCGGTCGCGCCGCTGGCGTTCGGCCTCTTGATCGACGTGATGGGCAGCAAGGTACTGATCGTGTCCTCTGCGCTCAGCCTCGCGGCGCTGGCGGCGTTGTTCTTCCTCAACACCCGCTCCGCATTGCCCAAGAGCTGAACACGAATTTTGTGATTTCCCACCGGGCGCTCGAACGCGCGAGAACTGTGTATGGCCAATGGAGCCGATCCCAGGAACTGGTGGAAATGGGCGACCACGCCGCCGCAATCCTATGCCGTCTATCTCGTAGCGCTGGTGCTGGTGTTCGTGCTCTCCTTCTATGCCGGTACGCAGAAGCCGCAGAAGGCGACTGGCCTCGGACCTCCGCCCGCGGCGGCTCCCACCGCCCCGCGTAATTAGCCCAAGCCTTCATTCGTAGAACGCCGGCGCCATTTTCAGGCTATCGCGCTGCGCTTTGTCGTGGTTGATCCAGAGCTGCGCTTTCTCGCCGGCCATGACATCGGCAATCTTCTGCATGGAAGCGAGGGTCTGGTCCTTGCTGACATTCATCGCGGGCACGCCGCGATTGTCCCAGTTCGCCTTGAAGTGCACGGCATCGCCCGACAGCAGCAACGCGCCGCTCTTGGGCAACTTCACGAGCAGAGACTGATGGCCGGGCGTGTGGCCGGGCGTGGACAGGATCATCACGCTGCCGTCGCCAAAGACGTCGCGATCCCCCTCAAGCAGGGTGACGGGGTGCTCCGCCTTGAATCGCGGCTGGTTGTTGGCGCCCGGCCACTCATATTCCGCCTTTTGCACATAGAGCATCGTGGCAGGAAACTGTTCGACATTGCCGATATGGTCGGGATGGGTGTGCGAGACCGCCATCGCCTTGATGTCGGCCGGTTTGACGCCAAGCTGGTCGAGCTGGGCGGCAAGGGTCTTCGGCCTGCGCCAGAAGACGGCCTTCGGATCGGCCGGCGCCAATCCATTCGGCATTGCGGCGACCGCGTCGGCAACTCCGGTGTCCCACAAGAACCAGCCTTGTGCGTGCTTGATGAGGTAACAATTGTCGACGAAATCCATCGACTTGCCCTCGTTGACCCCGGGCGACCAGCGCGAAATGTCGCCCGCAACCCCTTCTCCGCAATTCAGCACGTAGAGTTTCTCGATCCCGCTCTTGCCTGGCTGCGCCATGGCAGCGCCGGAAGCCAGCACGC
>JAEZEU010000002.1 GCA_023432885.1 Pseudomonadota bacterium
GCGATGATGCCCGGCAGGATGAACAGTCCGCCCGCCACAAGGCCCCCGGCCGTGCGATGCAGCAGCCAGCCGATATAGGTCGCAAGCTGCTGCGCCTCCGGACCCGGCAGCAGCATGCAATAGTTCAGCGCGTGCAGGAAGCGGCTCTCGGAGATCCAGTTCTTCTCCTCGACGAGGATGCGATGCATCACCGCGATTTGCCCGGCCGGGCCGCCGAAGCTGAGGATCGCCACGCGCAGCCAGACGGCCAGCGCCTCGCGGAACGAGATGCCGTGGGCATAGGCCTCCGGCTTCGCGCTGTCATTTGCGGCAAGGTCGGTCATGACTTCACCTTGCTGGTCGGCCAGTTGTGAGTTTCGTCGGTTGCATCGCGGCACCAGCGATAGAGCGCGTCATAAAGCGTCATGCCGGCGTTCAATTGCTCAAGATCGTCGTCGAACATGCGCGAGAGGCCGAGCGAGGCCGCAAGCAGGCCCGGCGCCTCGGGAGAGAGGTCGAGCCGAGCCGTGTCGGCGGCCCGCACCATCGTCGCCAGCCGTTCGAGCGGCGGCGTCGAAAGGCCGAATTCCTTCACCATCACATCGAAAGTGCAACGTTCGCCGCGATGGCTCCAGAACACATTCTCGATGTCGAAGGGCGTCGCCCCGAAGCGATCGGCAACCGCCTCGACTTCCGACGCCTTCACGAACAGGAAGACGGCGGCGGGATCGACGAAGCGGCGGATCAGCCACGGGCAGGCGATACGGTCGATCTTCGGCCGCTCGCGCGTCACCCACACGGTGCGGCCGCGGCCGTCGCGCTTGGGAATTTTCTCGGCGGGAACGGCGGGCTTCTGCGACTCGACCCAGCCGAGGTGACCGCCTTCAAGGGACTCGGCCGCGATGCCGTCCTGGCGCAGCCACGCCGCAGCCCCCTCGCTGAGTTTCAGTCCCTTCTGGCATATGACGACCACCGCCTGGCCGGTGAGTCGCGCCGCCCAATCCTGCACATCGCGATGGGAGCGGCGCATGGCGCCGGGAATCAGACGCGGATCGGCGGCGAAATCCTCGTCGATCCGTACATCAATCAGGGTCGGCGCCTTGGCGGTGCCGACGAGACGGGCGAGTTTGTCGGATGAGATGGAACTATAGGAAGACATGCTGCGTCCCTTTGAAAGCGGACGCGATTCTTGGGCATGTCGCCTCGCGGGGAGATCGCATGTCCCCGTACATCAAATAAAGACCCGGAGACCCCATCATGTCAATGGGTGGACCGCCTCGCCCCGGCGCCTGCCTGCTAGCCCACCGCCTGGAACGAATCCGACCGCGCCATCGCCCACGCGTCGCGGAAGCGTGGGTCGTCGGTGCCGTCGAGCAGTTCGCCGGGCCGCAGCGCCGGATATAGCTTTGCGAACGAGCGGACTTCCGTCGTCGACATGCGCTGCGAGAAATGGATCGGACGCAGCTCGCGCGGATGTTCGAGGCCGGCGGCCGCGAGCAGCTCGGCCAGCGCATGCAGCGTCGCATGATGGTAGTTGAAGACGCGCTCGGTCTTGTGCGGCACGACCAGCGCGCGGTTGCGGGTCGGATCCTGCGTTGCGACGCCGGTCGGGCAACGGTCGGTGTGGCAGCTCAGCGACTGGATACAGCCGAGCGCGAACATGAAGCCGCGCGCGGAATTGCACCAGTCGGCGCCGATCGCCATCGCACGCGCCATGTCGAAGGCAGTCGCAATCTTGCCGCTGGCGCCGATCTTGATGCGGTCCCGCGCGTTGATGCCGACCAGCGCATTGTGGACGAAGTTGACGCCCTCGCGCATCGGCATGCCCAGATGGTCCATGAACTCCAGCGGCGCAGCACCGGTGCCGCCCTCGTTGCCGTCGACCACGATGAAGTCCGGATAGATGCCGCTCTCCAGCATCGCCTTGCAGATCGCCAGGAACTCCCAGGGATGTCCGATGCACATCTTGAAGCCCGTCGGCTTGCCGCCGGAAAGCCGGCGCATCTCGCCGACGAACTTCATCATCTCCAGCGGCGTTGCGAAGGCGCGGTGGCTGGGCGGCGAGATGCAATCTTCGCCCATGGCAACGCCGCGGATCTTGGAAATCTCCGCCGAAACCTTCGCCGCCGGCAACACGCCGCCATGGCCCGGCTTGGCGCCCTGGCTGATCTTCAATTCCACCATCTTGATCTGGTCTTCGCCGGCGATCGTGGCGAACAATTCCGGATTGAAGGTTCCGTCGCGGTTTCGGCAGCCGAAATAGCCGGAGCCGATTTCCCAGATGATGTCGCCGCCGTTCTCCCGGTGATAGGGGCTGACGCCCCCTTCGCCGGTGTCATGCGCAAAACCGCCCTTCTTCGCGCCGGCATTGAGCGAGCGCACGGCATTGGGACTGAGCGCGCCAAAGCTCATGGCGGAGATGTTGAACACCGAGGCCGAATACGGCCTGGTGCATTCCGGCCCGCCGACGGTGACGCGGAATTTTTCGCCCGCCGAGGTTTTCGGCGCCACCGAATGATGCATCCATTCGTAGCCCTCGCGATAGACGTCTTCCTGCGTCCCGAACGGGCGCTTGTCGAGCTGCATCTTCGCGCGCTGATAGACCACCGCGCGGGTGTCGCGCGAGAACGGCATACCGTCCTTTTCGCTCTCGAAGAAATACTGCCGCATCTCCGGCCGGATCTCTTCCAGGAGGAAGCGGATATGGGCCGAGATGGGATAATTGCGCAGCACCGCATGCGACTTCTGCAGGACGTCGCGCATGCCAAGCACCGAGAG
>JAEZEU010000057.1 GCA_023432885.1 Pseudomonadota bacterium
GGCCGTGGGTGCCGCCCAGGAATTCGTCGCTGCGGTCGCCGCGCCAGCGGATCTTCTTGTTCAGCTTGGTCGCGGCATAGGCCACGATACCGTCTTCCGGATAGAGGCTGGTCTTCTGGCCAAAGCCGCCGCCGATATCGCCGACCAGCACGCGCACGCTGTCCGGCGGACGCTTCAGGATCGCGCTGGCCAGCAGGTCCCGCGTCGAAGCGGGCGTTTGCGTCTGGGTGTGGAGGAGCAGCCGCCCCGTTCCTTTTTCGATTTCAGCGATGGGCGAGCGCGGCTCCATGGCCGAGGGCGCCAGCCGCTGGCTGACGATTTCGAGCGAGACGGTGTGCTCAGCCTTGGAGAAGACTTCCTCGACCTTGGCGGCGTCGCCATAGCTCATCGCGGCCACGACGTTGTCTGGCGCCTGCGGCCACACCACCGGCGCGCCGGGCTTGGTGGCTTCCACGGGATCGACAACTGACGGCAGCACCTCGTATTCGACCGATATGGCCTCGGCCGCCGTCTGCGCTTCCAGCCGCGATTGCGCGACCACCGCGGCAACCGCCTCGCCCGCGAAGCGCACGACTTCATGAGCCAAGAGGCGCCGCGGCGGCACCGTCATGGGCGAGCCATCCGGGCGCTTGAAAATGTCCAGCGTGGGCAGCGTGCCGATATTGTCCTTGACGAGATCGGCGCCTGTATAGATCGCGGCGACGCCGGGCAGTTTTGCCGCATCGCTGGCATCGATCGAGACAATCCTCGCATGCGCGTGCGGCGAGCGCAGCACATGGAGCCAGAGCGCGCCATCCTCCGGCTTGTCGTCGATGAACGCTCCCTTCCCCGTGAGCAGCCGCTGGTCTTCCAGTCGCTTAACGGGCTTGCCCGCGCCAAAACGCAGATTGCCGGGAAGAATGTTCATTCGCTCGTCCTTCAGTCTTTTGTCAGCGGCGGGGTTTTAGCGGATTTTGGCGGCTAGACAACTTGCTCCGTCGTTCCGGGATGGTCCGAAGGACCGGGCCTCAGATGCGCAATTGCTCGCGCATCGCCCGGAATGATGCCTGGCGGTCATCCCACCTCGCGCAGCACGGCTTCGACGATCTTGCGCTGCTCTGCCGTCAGGGCCGCCTGCGGCGGGACGGGATCGCCGACCTCATAGCCCTGGATCGCCAGCCCCGCCTTGATGCAGGCGGCAAGGTTGAAGCGGGCAAAGGCCTCGTTGACGCGCCACAGCTTTCGCTGGAGGACCATCGCCTCGTCCCAGCGTTTGGCGCGGCACAGCTCATACAGCTCAACGCTCTGCCGCGGGATGATGCAAGCCGGGCCCGCCATCCAGCCCAGGCCGCCGATCAGCATCACGGCAGCCGGGATGTGAGCGGAGGCGGAAAATACTCTGATGCGGTCGCCGCAGCGATTGATAATGGAAAGCAGCCTGCCGGTGTTGGTGGAGGCATCCTTGATGTAGTCGATGCGCGGATGCGCAGCGAGGCGCTCGATGACGTCAAGCGTCAGGTCCGAGCGCTGGAACTGCGGGTTGGTGTAGATCACCACGGGAATGTCGACGGCATCGGCGATCGCGCGGAAATAGGCTTCGACGCCGCCGTCGGGAAGCGGGAAATAGGCTTCGAGAATGGCGAGAATGCCGTCGGCGCCGAGCTTCTGGTATGCCTTCGCCTGCGCCACGGCGTCCGCCGTCGAGGTCGAGACGACGCCGGCGACCACGGGCACGCGGTGCTTTGCCGCCGCAATGGTGGCCTCGACCACCGCCGTGCGCTGCGCGGCATCGAGATAGGCGAACTCGCCGGTCGAGCCGAGCGGCGTCAGCCCGTGCACGCCGGCCGCAATGAGATCGTCGCAAAGCTTCTCCAGCACTTTCGTGCGGATCTGGCCTTGAGGATCAATGGGGGAAACGAGGTAGGGAAAGACGCCGTGGAAGTCGGTCATGACGACCGATTTTAGAACCTCGCGCGCGAACAGGTCAAACGGCGCCTAAAAGAGATGGCCCGGAGCAAATTTTCGGGCCATCCGCCGGCATTGCCAGCCGTAACGCGCCGTAGAACGGGATGGGTATTCCAGCAACGGGGTTTGATCCGCCTGGTGGGGCGCCTAGCCGGAGCGGCTTATGTGCAAAAAGTCACAGAAGCGTAGAACGCGTCGCAAGCCTTTGAAAGTGAGCCGGCGAGCGGTTAAGTTCGCCGGCCATTCAGCAGACGATCTCCGAGGACAGTTTGACACCACGCGTGTTGCCGATCATCGCCGCTCTCATGGCGTCCCTGCCCGCAAATGCCCAGGAGATGCAGCGGCGAGCACCGACGCAGCTCTCGCTTATGGTGGCCAGCGATCCGGCCGGCGAGCAATGCCGGCGCATCGATCCGCAGAGCACCATGTTCACCGCGGTATCGCTGCATCGTACCTTTCACGACGATTTTGACGAGCATCCGCTGTCGAAGGGGAAGTGGACGCCGCATTACGCCGGCGGTGCGGCCTGGCCGGAGGCCCGCTACTGGGGCGGCGACGGATCCGATTTCAGGCGCAAGTCGACCTACAACGGTGAGCAGCAGATCTATGTCGATCCGCGCTATAGCGGGCGCGGCACAAAACCGCTCGGGCTCGATCCCTTCACGGTAAGGGACGGTGTGCTGTC
>JAEZEU010000064.1 GCA_023432885.1 Pseudomonadota bacterium
GAAGGTGGCGTCAATATCGAGGAAGTCGCGCACAACACGCCCGAAAAGATCGTGACCTTCTCGGTCGATCCCGCGACCGGCATCATGGGCCATCACGGCCGCACCGTGGCCAAGGCGCTCAAGCTGACCGGCGATCTCGCCAAGCAGGCCGAAAAGCTGGCCGGCCAGCTCTATGCCGCCTTCATCGCCAAGGACATGGCGATGCTGGAAATCAACCCGCTGGTCGTGACCAAGCAGGGCCATCTGCGTGTCCTCGATGCCAAGGTGTCGTTCGACGACAACGCCATGTTCCGGCATCCCGAGGTCGCCGTCCTTCGCGACGAGACCGAAGAGGACGCCAAGGAAATCGAGGCGTCGAAATACGAACTGAACTACGTCGCGCTCGAAGGCACCATCGGCTGCATGGTCAACGGCGCAGGTCTGGCCATGGCGACCATGGACATCATCAAGCTCTACGGCATGGAGCCCGCGAACTTCCTCGACGTCGGCGGCGGCGCCAGCAAGGAGAAGGTCGCGGCGGCCTTCAAGATCATCACTGCCGATCCGAACGTGAAGGGTATCCTCGTCAACATCTTCGGCGGCATCATGAAATGCGATATCATCGCCGAGGGCGTGGTCGCCGCCGTGAAGGATGTCGGCCTCAGCGTGCCCCTGGTGGTACGGCTCGAAGGCACCAATGTGGAGCAGGGCAAGAAGATCATCCGTGAGTCCGGCCTCAACGTGCTCCCGGCCGATGATCTCGATGACGCTGCGCAGAAGATCGTGAAAGCCGTCAAGGGAGGCTAGCGATGGCCGAGGACCGTCTCACCGCGCCGAAGCCGCAGGAAGAGCACAGGCGGCTCGCGGTGTTCGCCGGTGAATGGACCGGCGAGGAGACTGTCTATCCCTCGCGCTGGAACGCCGGTGGTTCCGCCACCTCGCGCGTCAGCGCACGCATCGATCTCAACGGCTTCTACCTGATCCAGGACACCCGCCAAATGCGCGACGGCAAGGAGAGCTTCGCCACTCATGGCGTGTTCACCTACGACCGCGAGGACCGGCTCTACAAATTGTTCTGGTTCGACTCGCTTGGTTACTACCCGCCGTCGCCGGCCTCCGGCGGCTGGCAAGGCAAACAGCTCGTGCTGGTGCGCGGCTCGCTGCGCGGCAACGCCCGCCACCTCTACGAAGTCATCGACGACAACAGCTATTCCATGAAAATCCAGTTCTCGCCTGACGCGGAAGGATGGGCTGACGTGCTCACCGGCGTTTACCGGCGCGTGCACTGACCTCCATTCCTGCATCCCGCGAAAGTCATCCCAGCCATGTCCATCCTGATCGACAAGAATACCAAGGTCATCTGCCAGGGCTTTACCGGCAAGAACGGCACGTTCCACTCGGAGGCGGCGATTGCCTACGGCACCAAGATGGTCGGCGGCGTTGCGCCGGGCAAGGGTGGCAGCAAGCATCTCAATCTGCCCGTGTTCGATACCGTGGCCGAAGCGCGCAACAAGACCGGTGCCGACGCATCGGTAATCTATGTGCCGCCGCCGGGCGCGGCGGATGCCATCTGCGAAGCGATCGATGCGGAGATCCCGCTGATCGTCTGCATCACCGAGGGCATACCGGTGCTGGACATGGTGAAGGTGAAGCGCTCGCTCTCCGGCTCGAAGTCGCGGCTGATCGGGCCGAACTGCCCGGGCGTGATGACCGCCGGTGAATGCAAGATCGGCATTATGCCGGCCAACATCTTCAAGCCAGGCAGCGTCGGTATCGTGTCGCGCTCGGGCACGCTGACCTATGAGGCGGTGTTCCAGACCACGCAGGAGGGGCTTGGCCAGACCACTGCGGTCGGGATCGGCGGCGACCCCGTGAAGGGCACCGAGTTCATCGACGTGCTGGAAAAGTTCCTGGCCGACGACAAGACCACCTCGATCATCATGATCGGCGAGATCGGCGGCTCGGCCGAGGAAGACGCCGCCCAGTTCATCAAGGATGAGGCCAAGCGCGGGCGCAAGAAGCCGATGGCCGGCTTCATCGCCGGGGTCACCGCGCCGCCCGGCCGCCGCATGGGCATGCCGGCGCGATCATCTCCGGCGGCAAGGGCGATGCCGGCTCCAAGACGGCGGCCATGCAAGCTGCCGGTATCAGAGTGTCGCCGTCACCGGCTCGTCTGGGCAAGACACTGGTGGAAGCGTTGCGCGGCTAGCACCAGACCTCCTCCGCACCTAGATAAGGACAAGGCTCCGGCAGTGCGGCCGGAGCCTTTTTTCGTGGGGGGAAAGCCTCTTGGGAGAGCCTGCTCAAAGATTTGAACTCAAGTTCGCCGCTTGGTTCTTTTCGGCGCGAACATTCGGCGTAAATAGGGTAAAGGACTTTCCAACTATTCGGTCTGTAAAGAGGCCGGCCGCCGCGCCGTATTCCATGCGCGAAGCAAGAAAATCACCAGGACGCCATCATGTCTCGTCAGGACGCGAACGCCGCTTTTGCCCTCTCTTCTTTTCTGCAGGGCACCAACGCCGCCTATATCGACGACCTCTACGCCCGCTACGAGCAAGACCCCAACTCCGTCGATGCCGAGTGGCAGGAATTCTTCAAGAGCCTGAAAGACAACCCTGCTGACGTCAAAAAGAACGCCGAGGGCGCCTCTTGGGGGCGCGATCACTGGCCGCTGACGCCGCGCGATGAACTGACCTCCGCGCTCGACGGCAACTGGGCGCAGGTTGAAAAAGCGGTCGGCGCCAAGCTCGCCGCCAAGGCGCAGGCCAAGGGCGGCGACCTGTCCGCCGCCGACGTGCACCAGGCGACGCGCGACTCTGTGCGCGCCCTGATGCTGATCCGCGCCTACCGCATGCGCGGTCATTTCCACGCCAAGCTCGACCCGCTGGGCATCGAGGCGCAGCGCGACCGCGAGGAACTGGATCCGCGCACCTACGGCTTTGTCGAGGCCGACTACGACCGGAGGATCTTCCTCGATCACGTGCTGGGGCTCGAATACGGCACCCTGCGCGAGATCGTGGCGCTCTGCGAGCGCACCTATTGCCAGACGCTCGGCGTCGAATTCATGCACATTTCCAACGCGGCGCAAAAGTCGTGGATCCAGGAGCGCATCGAGGGCCCGGACAAGGAGATCAGCTTCACGCCCGAAGGCCGCCGCGCCATCCTCAACAAGCTGGTCGAGGCTGAAGGTTTCGAGAAATTCTGCGACATCAAATTCACCGGCACCAAGCGCTTCGGCCTCGATGGCGGCGAATCGCTGATCCCCGCGCTGGAGCAGATCATCAAGCGCGGCGGCAACCTCGGCGTGAAGGAGATCGTGCTGGGCATGCCGCATCGCGGGCGCCTCAACGTGCTGACGCAGGTGATGGGCAAGTCGCACCGCGCGCTGTTCCACGAGTTCAAGGGCGGCTCCGCCAATCCGGACGCGGTGGAAGGCTCCGGCGACGTCAAATATCACCTCGGTGCCTCGAGCGACCGGGAATTCGACGGCAACAGGATTCACCTGTCGCTGACCGCCAACCCCTCGCATCTTGAGATCGTCGATCCCGTCGTCCTCGGCAAGGTGCGCGCCAAGCAGGACCAGCACGGCGATCCGCCGGACATGCGCATCTCCGTGATGCCGCTGCTGATGCACGGCGATGCGGCATTCGCCGGACAAGGCGTGGTCGCCGAATGCTTCAGCCTCTCGGACCTGAAGGGTTACCGCACCGGCGGCTCGGTGCACTTCATCGTCAACAACCAGATCGGCTTCACCACCTATCCGCGCTACTCGCGCTCCTCGCC
>JAEZEU010000122.1 GCA_023432885.1 Pseudomonadota bacterium
TCGGCACCCAGATCAGATTGAGGATCGCCACTACCACGCCGAGGCTCTCTGCACCGAGCCAGTTCAGCCAGCCGAGGCCGAATTCGCGCTTCTGGTCCTGCGACAGCCGGCTGTTGCCGGGCAGGAAGCGGCGCCAGTGCTTCTTGATGATCTGGAAGCCGCCATAGGCCCAGCGATGGCGCTGCTTCTTGAACGCCTCGTAGGTGTCCGGCAGCAGGCCGAAGCCGTAGCGCGTGTTGGTATAGTGGGTGAGCCAGCCGTGCTCCATGATCTCGAGGCCGAGATCTGAGTCTTCGCAGATGGTGTCGCTCGACCAGCCGCCGGCCATGTCCATCGCCGCGCGGCGGATCAAGCACATCGTGCCGTGCACGATGATGCCGTTGTATTCGTTGCGCTGGACCATACCGATGTCGAAGAAGCCGGCATACTCGCCGTTCATGATGTAATGCATCAGCGAGCGGTCGCCGTCGCGATGTTCCTGAGGGGCCTGGACAAGGCCGACGCGAGGGTCGGCAAACGCCGGCACGAGGTCCTTCAGCCAGTCCGGATGCACGGTGTAGTCGGCATCGATGATGCCGATGATCTCGGCATCCGCCGCCGTGCGTTCCATGGCGATGCGCAGCGCACCGGCTTTGAAGCCCTGTACTTTCTCGGCGTTGATGAACTTGAAGCGTTCGCCCAGCGCGCGGCAATGATCCTGGATCGGCTGCCAGAATTCCGGATCGGGCGTGTTGTTGATGATGCATACGCATTCGAAATTCGGATAGTCGAGCCGGGACACTGCATCGAGCGTCTGCTTCAGCATGTCGACCGGCTCGTAGTAGGCGGGGATATGGATCGACACCTTGGGGAAGGCGACGTTCTCGCCGATCGTCGCAGGCGCCAGCGGCGCGCTCTTGGTGATCAGCCGGCGCGGACCCCGGCCGAAAGCAACGGCTGCGATTTCCTCGATCCGAGCCATGGCGATCAGGATCAGCGGCACCAGCAGGACCATGCCCAATCCCAGCGCGAACGCCGAACCCCATACGAAATAGTGCGTGTTCCAATAGGCGAAAACGGTGGCGGCCCAGGCGCCGACCCCATTGGCGGCCGCTGACAGCACCAGCGCCTGCATCACGGTCGGTTCGCTCAGCCGCAGGATCGGCAGCGACATCAGGATGCCGACAAGTAGCGCGATGGCGGCGAGCTTCCAGTAGTCCTGATTGACGATCGGCCCGGTCCAGGCAAATTTCGGCTCGCGCGCGGCATTGAGCATGCCCCAGTAGGGGCCGACGCCGCCTTCGAAGAATTTCCAGGGCTGATCTATCGCTTCGACGATGTTGTAATCCATGCCGATGGCTTCGGCGCGGGTGACGAAGTTGCGCAGCACGGAGGCCTGCTCGAACTGGCCGGGAACGGCGTTGAGCAGATTGTAGCCGGAACTCGGCCAGCCGAATTCGGCGATCACGACACGCTTGCCCGGAAAAAGGTCGCGCAGCAGGTTGAAGCGGTCGACGGCCTGATCAACGGCCTGCTCGGCGGTGAAGTTCTCCCAGTAGGGCAGGACGTGCGCGGCGATGAAATCGACGTTGTTGGCGAGCTTCGGAAACTCGCGCCAGACGTGCCAGATCTCGCCCGTCGTCACCGGCACGTTGACCGACTTCCTGACCCGCTTGATCATCTCGATGAGGTCGTCGACCTTCTGGTCGCCGCGATAGATCACCTCGTTGCCGACCACCACACCGATGACGTTGCTGTTGCGGCGGGCAAGCTGGATGGCTGCGTCGATCTCGCGCTCGTTGCGATCGGCGTTCTTGTCGATCCAGGCACCGACCATGACCTTGAGGCCGAATTCGGCGGCGATCGGCGGCACCAGCTCCACGCCTCCGGTCGACGAGTAGAGGCGGATCGCCCTGGTCATCGTGGCGAGCTTTTTCAGGTCGGCGCGAATCTTCTCGACGGTCGGGATGTTGTCGATGTCGGGATGGCCGGCCCCGTCGAATGGCGCATAGGAGACGCTCGGCAGGACGCCTTGGAAATCCGGCGCCGTCTGCTTTTCCTGCAGAAGGCCCCAGAGTCCGGCGTGAACGGCGGTGACGAAAACCAGAACAGCGACGACGGCGCGCATCGCAACCAAACCATGCGGGGCTAGATTAATTCAAGCGAACCCGTCCCCTAGGTTCGACCGGCATCGCGGGTGATTGAAGATAGTCCTGCCACGCGATTAAACAACTGGAATGCCGCCATGTCCTTTTGAGGGCGCACCCGTTCAGATAGCGTTCATGCAAGCGCGGGCGGCATGGCCCCCGCGCGCATGAGGCAACCGCTATTTGGCGGGAGTCGCCGGCGCTGCCGCGGGCGAAGGAGCGGGTGCAGGAGGCGCGCTGCCCGACGAGGCGGGCGCTGGCGCCGGGGCGGCGGCCGTCTGGGGCTGGGCACCCGGGTTGATCCAGCAGGCATGGATGCGCGTATCGAGGCTGCGCGGCACCTTGTCGTCGATCTGGGCGCCGAAGCGGGTCAGGCAGCGGAAGCTCGCCTGGACATGGCCGCCGGGGCAGCCGAAGCGGTCGTAGAGGTCGAGGTGCCGGAAGGCGGTATCGAGGTCATCGAGCCACATCAGGCGGACCACCCGGCGGCCGAGCCAGACGCATTCGGGGTTGCCGGCAGGGCCGTTGATGGCCTGCTGGGCCTCGACAAATTCGGCGGCCTTGCGCTCGTTGTCCTTGATGGCCTCGGCGGACTTGCTCTCGGCGGCGTTTTTCTGCTGCTCCTGGGCCGGCGGGGCGCCGCTTTGGGCGAGGGCGCCGGTGGCGCCTGTCAGGAGGACCAGTGCGGCCGGGGCAAGTTGACGCAGCACCACACGTTGAAGCTCAAGTACCCAGCGACGCATACCTTCCCCGACCAGTTGGACTTCCAGCGCCATCACCCGGGCGCACGGTTTTGATGCCGTTGAAATGGGCCCCCAATGCGGCGGGAACGGCACCCGATTCACATGGCTTGAATCTCGGATTTTGTCCAGCAATCTCACAACATTAATCAGGCTGCGGCGCGACCTTCGGTCGGCAATTGGTTGCCAAATGTCGCGCCGCTGCACTTGGCAGACGGGCCTCGAGGCGTTAATCGACGAGCCCCGCCCGGAGGATGGAACTGATTTCTCTTCGTACGCCGCTGGCGCTCTTACTGATTTCGTTCGCTACGATTGCCGCGGTGTGGTGGTGGCTGGCCACGCCGATCACGTTGGCGCGTGCGCCGATCGACCCCACTGCCAAGCTGCAATGCGTGTCCTATGCGCCGTTCCGCAGCGGGCAGACGCCGCTGGTCGAGAGCACCCGGATATCGGCCGAACAGATTGCCGAGGACCTCGCGCAGCTTGCCAAGGTGAGCGAGTGCGTTCGCACCTATTCGATCGAGAATGGCCTGGATCAGGTGCCCGCGCTGGCGGCCAAGGTCGGGCTCAAGGTCATCCAGGGCATCTGGCTGAGCAGCGACCGCTTCAAGAACCTTGCCCAGATTTCGACTGCCGTACAGCTCGCGAAGGCTCATCCCGGAACGATTACGGCGCTCGTCGTCGGCAATGAGGTGCTGCTGCGCGGCGAAATGACCACCGCCGATCTGGTGGCCAACATCCGCAGCGTCAAGGCGCAGGTGCAGATACCTGTCACCTATGCCGACGTCTGGGAATTCTGGCTGAAGAACCGCGAACTCTATGACGCCGTCGACTTCGTCACCATCCACATCCTTCCGTACTGGGAGGATTTCCCGATCAAGGCGAAGTTCGCCGCCTCGCATGTGGACGCCATCCGTAAGCGCATGGCGGTGGCATTCCCGGGCAAGGAGATCCTGATCGGCGAGACCGGCTGGCCAAGCGAGGGGCGGATGCGTGAGGGCGCGCTGCCCTCGCGCACCAATCAGGCGCGCGTGGTTTCGGAAATCCTCGATCTCGCCAAGCAGGAGGGATTTCGCGTCAACCTGATCGAGGCCTATGATCAGCCCTGGAAACGCCAGCTCGAGGGCACCGTGGGCGCCTATTGGGGCCTGTTCGACGCATTCCGCCGTGAGCTGAAGTATCCGCCCGGCGTCCCGATCAGCAACTTCCCCGCATGGAAGCTGTCCATGGTCTGCGGCATGGTCCTGAGCGCCCTGACCTTCCTCGCCGCGGTCCTGACGCTGCGACGACGGCCGTGGAAGCCGCGGCTGATCTCATGGATCGCGGTGGCGATCTCGGCCACGACGGCAGGCAGCCTGCTCGGTATTGCCGCCGACAAGATGTTCTATGAAAGCCACGGCATCGGCGGCTGGCTGAAATGGGGAGCATTGCTTGCGGCAGCCGCCGCCTCGCCGCTGCTCTGCGCCCAGGCTCAAATGTCCGGACGGCCATTGCCGACATTGCTGCAGCTGCTCGGCCCGCCCGAGTACAGAACGCGTTCGCTGGTCACCGTGCTGCTTGGTCTTGTGCTGGCGGTCACCGCCGTCATCGCCGCGGAGACCGCGCTCGGCTTCACCTTCGATCCGCGCTATCGCGATTTCCCCTATGCCTCGCTCACCATGGCGGTGGTGCCCTTCATGGGCTTGATGGTGCTGAACCGTCCGCAGGCGGGGAGGCGCCCGATTGCGGAATCGGTGTTTGCGGGCCTGCTCGCCATCGCTGCCGTCTATGTCGGCATCAACGAAGGACGCGACAACTGGCAGTCGGTGTGGACCTGCGTGGTCTATCTTCTGTTTGCGCTTACGCTGTGGCGGGCGCGGGCCGAGCAAAGCCCAAAATAAGCAGTCCAACCGCGATCCCGGACAGAGTGATGTTGTAGAGCACGATGCCGAGACCTGCGGCGATCAGCCCGCCTGTCAGGAGCACGATCGACGGCCGCATCACGTGCAGCACCGCGATGATCAGCGCGACGATGCCGAACACCGACTGCTTGAACAGATAGGTCGCAAGCGAGCGCATCTTGCAGAGCATGGTCTGCAAACCGGCATCGCATGCCAGCGCCACAGGCGAGTATTCGACGGCCAGATAACGCAGATACAGCGCGGAGCCGACGGTGAGGAAACCGACGATGAGCAGGAATTGCACCTGGTACGGGGTCAGCCGGAACGGAGTCTTTGTCATGCGCCGAATATGACGAGGTTCGGCCAGCGGGACAAGGTACGGCAGCGCATGTCGGCGAAGATCAGGAGCGATCCACAAACATTGGGATCGCAACGTTTTACTGTCCGTTCTTCTTGCCAAAGAGGGACCAGCCCGACGAGGTCGTCGCTTCCGGCGTCTTCGCCGGCTCAGCGGCCGCGGCACGCTTTTGCGGCGGGTTCCCTTTGCGTGTCACTGCCGTCGCACCTGGCTTTGCCGCTGGCGCATCGTCCGCCTTCAAGGTCAGGCGCTGGCCGTCATAGACGGTGGTCTCGCAGGCCCGGTGGTTCTCGTTCAGGACGGCGCAGATCTTCGCGGCCGCTGCGGCATCGCCGAGGGGGCCGGCGACAAGCCGCAATTGCATGCCGCGGCCGCCCGTGCCCTCGCGGATGACGATGATCGGTTGCAGCGCCGCCAATGGCGCGTTCGATTGCGATTTCACCAATCCTCGCCACAGCGCACGCAGCCCGGCAATCGAATTGGCGCCGCCGACATCGACACCGAATTCGGTGCGCTGGATTTTTGGCAGGGCCGCATCTGCCGCTTCCTGCTCGGCGCCATCGCCGGGCTGTGCTGCGGCGACTACGGGCGGAATGGCCTCCGCCGCGATCGCAGTTGCTGCCTTGGAGAGTTCGATCAGTTTACCCGCAGCCGGATCGGGCGGCGCCATCATGGATTTGGATTCGACGAGCGGGGTCGTCGCCATGGCGGCTGGCTTGATCGGGACATCCTTGACGGCCGAGGTGCTGGCCGGGGCCGGCTCGGCGCTAGCCGCCGCCGAGGCCTTTTCCGGTTGTGCCGCCGGCTTCGCCGCGGCCGGCGCGACGGCGGGGGCCGGTGGCGGCGCAGCAGGCTGAGCGTCGGGTTGAACGGGCGCGGGAGCCGCCGCGGCCATCTTCTGCTTTGCAATTGCGCCGGTGACGGACTCCAGTCCCTGTTCCAGCACCGTGACGCGGGTATAGAGCCGGTCGCGATCGCTGTTCAGGGTGTCGATGGCGGAGGCCAGCCGCCGCGCCTCGTTCTGGCTTTCGCGCGCAATCGCCTGCAGGCGCTTGGCTTGCTGCACCAGATCGGATGTCGCCGCCTGTTCCCGGCGCCAGCCGAGCGAAGACTGGTTGGCCATCACGGCGACCACGACGGCCGCAACGGCACAGACGCCCCAAGTGGCGACCCGCCACAGGATGCGGCGTCCGTCGGACTCGTCTTCATCGGCCAGCAACGAGCCAAACAGGCCGCCGGTGTCTTCGGCTTCCAAGCCGGCGAGATGGTCGGAATTCTTGGCCAAAACGTCGTTGGCCCTCCTCAAGCCCTGCCGAATCAACCGCGAAGATATCAGGAAATGCGCGTCCACCCTGAATCCGCCACGTTCCATGGTGGCGAATCACCTTTCCTTTGCGGGGGAAAACCCTTTAAGACGGCCGCGCTTGTCTCCGTTTGAAGGATTCGAATGACCGCCCGCTCCAGTCTCACCGTTGTGCTCGCGGCCGGCGAGGGCACGCGCATGCGGTCATCGCTGCCGAAAGTGCTGCATCCCGTTGCCGGGCAGTCACTGCTGTCGCATGTGCTGCAGGCCGCACCGCACGGGCAGGGCACTTCTCTGGCGGTCGTGGTCGGCCCCGATCATGGTGCAGTGGAGGCTGAGGCAAAGCGGCTGCGTCCGGACGCGTTGACCTTCGTCCAGCGCCAGCGGCTGGGGACCGCGCATGCGGTGCTGGCGGCGCGCCAGGCGATCGCGCGTGGGGCGGATGATCTGCTCATCGCGTTCGGCGATACGCCGCTGATCTCGGCCGAAACGTTGGCGCGCATGCGCACCCCGCTGGCCGAAGGGGCGGCGCTTGCTGTGCTCGGTTTCCGCGCCGCCGATCCGACCGGCTATGGCCGGCTCCTGATCGAGGGCGGTAAGCTCATTGCGATCCGCGAGCAGGCCGACGCCAGCGCCGAGGAGCGCAAGATCACGCTGTGCAATGCCGGCGTGATGGCGTTCCAGGGGCGCCATGCGCTGCAGATCCTCGACAGGATCGGAAATGCCAACAGCAAGGGCGAGTATTATCTCGTCGATGCCGTCACCATTGTCAGGGACATGGGATTGGAGGCCGTCGTGATCGAAACCAGCGAAGACGAAGTGCGCGGCATCAACACGAAGGCGCAACTGGCGGAAGCGGAGGGCGTGATGCAGGCAAGACTGCGCAAGGCTGCGCTTGACGCGGGCGTCACGTTGATTGCGCCCGATACCGTCTATCTGTCCGCCGATACCAAGTTCGGCCGCGACGTCACCATCGAGCCGTTCGTGGTGATCGGCCCCGGCGTGACGATCGACGACGGCGCCGTCATCCATTCCTTCTCGCACATCGTGCAGTCGTCGATCGGCAAGAAGGCGCAAATCGGGCCCTATGCGCGGCTGCGCCCCGGCAACTCGCTCGGCGAGGGTTCGAAGGTCGGCAATTTCGTGGAGATGAAGGCGGCGACCATCGAGGCCGGTGTCAAGGTCAACCATCTCTCCTACATCGGCGATGCCCATGTCGGCGCCAAAACCAACATCGGCGCCGGCACGATCACCTGCAACTATGATGGCTTCGCCAAGCACAAGACGACGATCGGCGAGGGCGCATTCATCGGCACCAACTCCTCGCTGGTGGCGCCAGTGAAGATCGGCAGCGGCGCCTATATCGGCTCGGGCTCAGTCATCACCAAGGACGTCCCCGATGATGCGATGGCGGTGGAGCGGAGCCAGCAGACCATCCGCGAGAACGGAGCGACGCGCTATCGCGAGCTGAAGACCGGCGGCAAGGCCAGGAAAGAGTGATGCGGGGAATATCTCCGTAACGCCGAACACGGACGCGCCGAATGGGGCGCGCGGTGGTTGTGTCCGTCCCAAGCAAAATGTCGAAAACAACCCCATGCAAAGTAGGACGTTGGGCGGAGGAGGGCGGATCTCGTGGACCCTGTCGTCGGGCGCGTTCGCGCGACTCCGGTTGACAAGAGCGTCCCCGGCTCGAGCAGGAG
>JAEZEU010000132.1 GCA_023432885.1 Pseudomonadota bacterium
GGCTGCGCGATGTCCTCGGCATCGACCTCGTCAAAGGGGATGCCGATCTCCGAGAGATCGTACAACAGATTGTTGAGCAGGATTTGCAGCGGCAGCAGCGGCAAGAACGGCAACACGACGGAGGCCAGCGCCATCGAAAGCATGTTGCCGAAGTTCGAGCTGGTGCCCATCCGCACATACTTCAGGATATTGGCGAAGGTTCTGCGGCCCTCGCGCACGCCGACTTCCAGTACTGAAAGATCTTGCGCAAGCAAGATCATATCGGCGGCCGCACGCGCGATTTCGGTTGCGCCGGCGACGGAAAGTCCGACGTGGGCAGCGTGGATGGCGGGCGCATCATTGACGCCATCGCCGAGAAAGCCGACGACGTGGTGCGACCGCAGCGCATGGATGATGCGCCTTTTCTGGTCGGGATCGACGCGTGCGAACAGGTCGACCTCATCGACGTGGGCCGCGAGCCCGCTGTCGGAAAGCTGGTCGATCTCCGCGCCGGTGAGAATGTGGCTGGAGGGCAGGCCGACCGCGGCGGCGACATGGCCGACGACAGCAGCGTGATCGCCGGAGATGATTTTGAGGCGGATTCCCGATGCGGCGAGGCTTGCGACCGCTTCACCGGCGTCGCGCTTCGGCGGATCGGCGAAGACGCAGAACCCGACAAGCGTCAGTTGGCTCTCGTCCGCGAGGCCGGCTTCGCCTTGCTGGTCCGGGACGGATTTGACGGCTACGCCAAGCAGGCGAAAACCGTCAGCGGCATAGCCGCGCTCCAGCACCTCGATCCTCTTGCGCCACTCCTCGTCGAGGGGTCGTGCGACGCCACCTATTTCGACCGCGACGGCACG
Organism: Pseudomonadota bacterium; assembly: GCA_023432885.1. Lineage (GTDB taxonomy): Bacteria > Pseudomonadota > Alphaproteobacteria > Rhizobiales > Xanthobacteraceae > Bradyrhizobium. Next base: position 840 of record JAEZEU010000132.1, read on the forward strand.
CGACAGGATGGCTTCGGGCGCGCCCTTGACGATCAGCAGCCTTTCCTGGCCGTGCGCCGCCAGGACAGAAAGGCAGCGGCGCTGGAAATCGAACGGCACTTCCGAAAGACAGACCCAGTCTTTCGGCGTTTCAGGAGCGGCTGCCAGCAGCGCATCGTCAAGCGGGCTGCGCACGCCGGCCTGGAAAGCGCTGTTGAGGCGCGCCAATTCGAGCACGCGCGCGCTGCTCCTGGCCTCGGCGTCGACATTGCCCTCGAGCGTGATCTTCGCCTCGGTCAGCGTGCCGGTCTTGTCGACGCACAGGACGTCCATGGCGCCGAGATCGTGGATGGCCGAAAGGCGCTTGACGATGACCTGCCGCGCGGCCATGCGCTGCGCTCCGCACGCCAAGGTGACCGTCATCACCATTGGCAGCAGTTCTGGCGTCAATCCCACGGCAAGCGCTACCGCAAACAGGAACGATTCCATCGCCGGACGATGGGCGGCGAGATGCGCCAGCAGCACGAACAGCGTGAGGAACAGCGTCAACCGCAGGATCAACAATCCGAGCCGCCGTACGCCTTCTTCGATCGCGGTCGGCGGCGAATTCGCCTCAAGCGCTGCGGCAATCGCGCCAAAGCGCGTGCGGTTGCCGGTCTCCACGACCAGCATTACGCCGTCGCCACCGACCACGCTGGTACCGGAGAACAGCGCGTTGCGGGCTTCCGCCGGCAGGGTCGAAGCGCAAGGCGCTGTGCTCTTGGCGGCGGGAAATGCCTCTCCCGTCATCAAGGCTTCGTTGACCTGCAGATCGCGGGCTTCGAGAGCGACGCCGTCCGCAGGCACGAGATCGCCGGTGCGCAGATGCACGATGTCGCCAGGCACGATGTCGGCGACGGGAAGGGCTGTGATCGCGCCGTCACGGACGACATCGGCGTGAATGGCTACCGACCGTCGCAGCGCTTCGGCCGCGCGTTCCGCGCGGTGCTCCTGGACGATGTCGAGGGTGAGCGACATTGCCACGACGCAGACGATGATGACAAAGCTGCCGAGATCGCCGCTGAAGCCGGAGATCGCGGCCGCAACGAGCAGGATCGCTACCAGCGGATTGAGAATGCGATGGCCCAGCTTGCGCAGGATTGATCGGGTTTGTGTCGTTTCAACCCGGTTGAGCCCGAAGGATCGCAGCCGGTGTTCCGCCTCGGCTTGCGACAATCCGCTTGTCTGCGTCCGCAGCAACGCAAGCAGGGCGTCGCTAGCGGTGCACCAGAACGGTGCGGTCATGTGACGGGCAAATGACGGTTCTGGGTTCATGGGCGCCTGAATTGAGCGATCAGGGGGCGAGAAGTATGCTTCTTGGCGGAGAGAGCGCCTCGGACAATTGAGGTAACGCAAATCCAAATCGAAACTTGCGGCTAGAAATTCGATCATGACGGCATCGAGATCGGCCCACCAGCTTCTTGCATTCCCATCGACCCGCGCGAGCCCGCAAGCGCCGCAGCCGGCGACATCTCCGGCTGCTCCCGATGTGCCGCCTTCGATCCCGGAAGCGGTCGACCGCGCCGTGCACGCCGCCATGGCGCGTTTCACCGGCGGCGTTTCGCCGGCTGCGCTCGCACTGGCCTTTGCCGACTGGCAGCTGCATCTGGCGGCAGCGCCCGGCAAGCAGTTTGCGCTCGCGGGCGAGGCGGCACGAAGCGCCCATCGCCTCGCCGAAGCGGTGGTCCTTCCGAATGCGAAGTTCGCGCCGTGGTCCGTCATCGAGCCCGCACCTGCCGATCGCCGCTTCTCGGCCCCTGATTGGGAACTGCCGCCCTTCAACATGATGGCACAGGCGTTCCTGCTCACCGAACGATGGTGGCATTCGGCCACATCCGGTGTGCGCGGACTGTCGCAGTCCAATGCTTCGATCGCCGATTTCGCCGTGCGGCAATGCCTGGACATGATGGCGCCGTCCAACTTCGCCCTGGGCAATCCGGAGGTATGGCGCAAGACAATCGAAACGGGCGGCGGCAATCTCGCCGCCGGCCTGCGCAATTGGCTGGAGGATGCGCACACCTTGCTAGGGTCAGGCCGGCTCGGCAGCGCAATCCCCTTCGCGGTCGGCAAGGATGTCGCGACTACGCCGGGCAAGGTGGTCTATCGAAACCGGCTGATCGAGCTGATCCAGTATTCGCCGCAGACGGCGGAAGTCCGGCCCGAGCCGGTGCTGATCGTGCCGGCGTGGATCATGAAGTACTACATCCTCGATTTGTCGCCGCACAATTCGCTGGTGCGCTACCTGGTCGGGCAGGGATTCACTGTCTTCATGATCTCCTGGCGCAATCCCACGCCGGAAGACCGCGATCTCAGCCTTGAAGATTATCGCAAGCTCGGCATCGATGAGGCGATTGCCGCCATCAATTCGATCGTGCCGGCGCAGCCGATCCACGCCGCCGGTTACTGCCTCGGCGGGACGCTGCTTTCCATCGCCGCCGCCCATCTCGCCACGACGCGGCCGGATTGTCTGCGCTCGCTGACGCTGCTGGCCGCGCAAACGGATTTCACCGAAGCTGGGGAGCTGACGCTGTTCATCAATGAGAGCCAGGTTGCGTTTCTTGAAGACATGATGTGGGAGCGTGGCGTGCTCGGCACCGAACAGATGGCGGGCGCGTTCCAGATCCTGCGCTCGAACGACCTGATCTGGTCGCGCGCGATCCGCGCCTATCTGATGGGCGAGCGCTCCGTGCCGAACGACCTGATGTCGTGGAATGCGGATGCCACGCGGATGCCTTACCGGATGCATTCCGAATATCTGCGCCGGTTGTTCCTCAACAATGAGCTGGCAGAGGGCCGCTACCATGCCGGTTGCGACCTGGTTTCGCTCTCGGACCTGCGCGATCCGATGTTCGTGGTCGGCACGCAGCGCGATCACGTCGCGCCGTGGCGCTCCACCTACAAGATCCATTACCTCGCTGCCGATACCGACATCACCTATGTGCTGGCGAGCGGCGGACACAATGCCGGTATCGTCGCGCCGCCGGGCGAAGAGGGGCATTCCTACCAAGTGCTCGCCAAGAAGGCCGATGCCCCCTATCTCGGTCCTGACGAATGGCTGCATGACGCAGCAAACCACCAGGGATCATGGTGGCCGGAATGGGTGCGCTTCCTCAACGAACACTCCGGCCCGCCCGTCGCGCCGCCGCCGATGGGTGGACCGGAGCAGGACACGCTCGCTGACGCGCCCGGCCAATATGTCCTGCAACGCTAACGCAAAGATAGATGCGGCTCGGCGTGCGCCAGGGTTTCTTCCGGCGTTCCCGAGGCGTCGATGAGCTGCCATTCGATCGCGCCGGGATCGATGGCTTCCTGATCCAGTGCGACGGCTCCGGTGGCATCCGAAGCATCGCCACGCCGCAAGCCGATGCGCTGAACGCGGACCTCCGGTGCGGCCGTCAGAAAGAGGCCATGAAAGCCGATGCCGGCTGCGCGGGCGATTTCCGCCGCCGTGGTTCGCTCCGCCTCCGTCAGGAAGGCCGCATCCAGCATTGCAGACAGTCCTTGCGCCAGCACAAGGCGCGCGCGCTCGAACATCTCGCCGTAGACCCGCTCCGAACTGTCGCGCGTGTAGGCCGCCTCGGGCAGGCGCGTCAACGCATCGACGCCGGCAAGTTGCTTGCGGATAAGGTCCGAGCGCAGCAGCACCGCACCGGGCGAAGGCAAAATCCGTCCGGCAATGGCGCGCGCGAGCACGCTCTTGCCGGTCCCCGAGCGCCCGCCGATCGCGACCAGGCATGTTTTGTCCGGTGCGATCAGATGCAGCGCCAGGCCGAAATAGGACTTGGCGTCGGCAAGGCAGGTGGGATCGTCCGGACGAAGTTCGTGCTTGGTGAAGGATACCAGCGCGCGGACCGCCGCGCGCATCGACAGAAACAGCGGCATCAGCACCAGCGCGTCGCCATGTTCGCGCCAGCTTGACTGCAGATAGGAGTTGAACAGGCGGTTCGCCGCATCGGCCTCCCCGAAATGCAGGAAGTCCATGATCGGGAAGGCGAGGTCGTAGAGCAGGTCCGTCGTCGCCATCGCGGCATCGAACTCGATGGCGTCGAACAGGACCGGCTTTTCGCCGATCATGACGATGTTGGCGAGATGTGCATCGCCATGACAGCGGCGTACCAGCCCGGCCGCTCCGCGCCGTTGCAACAGGGCGAGATGATCGTGTAGGCGCCGGCGGCTCAGTTCATGCAGCCGAGCGACATCGTCCGCCCGCAGCGTGGGCTGCTGACGGAATTTCTCGGTGTTGCGATCGATGATCGTGCCAATCGAATCCGGCCATTGTGATTCCGTGACAACGGGTGCGTTCGCATGTGAGGCCAGCATGGTCTCCGCCAGTCTGTCCGCGGTCCCCGGCGGAATGGCGCGCGCAGCGGCAAGATGGTCGAGGGTCCGGCGCTCGTCGAAGCGTGCCATCTCCACTGCCCACTCGATCGGCGGTCCCTTGCCGCCGAGCGCAAGGCCATCCGCTTCGGACGTGACCGGTACGACCCGGCGATAGATGGCTGGCGCATTGCGGGCATTGACGACAAGCTCTTCCTCGCAGCAGCGCCTGCGCTGTTCGAGTGTCGTGTTGTCGAGAAACGGCAATTTGATCGCACGCTTGATCTTCAGCACGCGATCCGCTGACAGAAACACGATCGAGATGTGGGTATCGATGCGCCTTGCGGGTACACCGGTGCCGGCGCCGCCTGCCAGAAACGCCAGCACTTCGTCCTGCCCGCACACGCCGGGTGCCGCTTGCGCCGTCACGGCCGCAGCACCGCCGCACCGACGAGCTTGCCGTCGCGCAATTGCGCCAGGGCCTCGTTGGCGTTCTGAAGCGGAAACTCCGTGGTGTGCGTCCTGATGTTTGCCTCTGCAGCCACCTTCAGAAAGTCGATACCGTCCTTCCGGGTAAGGTTCGCGACGGAGACGAGCTGCCGTTCCTGCCACAGGATGCTGTAGGGGAAGGACGGGATATCGGACATATGGATGCCCGCACAGACCACGCGCCCGCCCTTGCGCACGGCGCGCAAGGCGAGCGGCACCAGCGCGCCGACGGGCGCATAGATGATCGCCGCGTCAAGCGGGGCCGGCGGCAGATCCTCCGACGCGCCGGTCCACACTGCGCCGAGCGAGCGCGCCAGATCTTGTGCTTCAGCATCCCCCCTGCGGGTGAAGGCATAGACCGAGCGGCCTTGCCACCGTGCGACCTGAGCCACAATGTGGCCGGCGGCCCCGAAGCCGTAGATGCCGATGTGCTTGCCATCTCCCGCCATGACGAGCGAGCGCCAGCCGATCAGGCCGGCGCAGAGCAGGGGAGCAAGCGCGGCATCGTCGCCGGCCTCGCCGAGCGGAAAGCAATAGCGCGCGTCCGCCACCAGATGAGAGGCGAAACCGCCGTCACGCGTGTAGCCGGTGAACTGCGGCCGATCGCAGAGATTTTCCTGGCCTCGCTCGCAGTAGGCGCAGTGTCCGCAGGTCCAGCCGAGCCAGGGCACTCCGACCCGCATCCCGGGTGCGAGATCCCTCACTCCGGCTCCCATCGCGTCGATCCGGCCGACGACCTCATGACCGGGCACGATAGGATAGCGGATGTCCGGCAACTCACCGTCGACGACGTGAAGATCAGTTCGGCAGACGCCGCAGGCGCTAACCCTGACACGCACTTCGCCGGCGCCCGCCGCAGGGTCCGGCCGCTGCTGCATCGTGAGCGCTGCCCCCGGGGCGACAAGAGTCATCGCATGCATTGGCAGGTTCCTGGCTGACGAGCATGAACAATTTTACGCGATGGCGCGAAGCCGGCTTGATTTGGCGCAACCCCACAACGCCTGCGGCATTCTAGCGTTAGTGATTGATGTGGGGCTGAACCAGGAGGAAAGCATGAACAAGTCCGTGACACCTGTTGGAACCGATCGCAACGTGGCGCGCCGGGAGCCCAATCCTTTCTCCTTCCTGCAGCAGGAGATCGATCGGCTGTTCGAAGGCGTGACTCGCGGTTTCCCCAGCTTCCCAGCCTTCTCCGGCGCAGGTGCCAACCTGCCGCGGATGGACGTTAGCGAGACCGACAAGTCCATTGAAATCGAGGCAGAACTTCCGGGCCTCGAAACCAAAGACGTACAAATCAACCTTTCGGACAACGTCCTGACCATTCGCGGCGAGCGGAAGAACGAGCGTGAGGAGAAGGACAAGGACTATCACCTGGTCGAGCGAAGCTATGGCTCGTTTTCGCGCTCGGTGGAACTGCCGCAGGGCGTGAAACCGGAAGACGTCTCGGCGGAGATTGCCAAGGGCGTGCTCAAGGTGACCGTGAAGAAACCGGCGCCGAAACAGAGCAAGCAGATCGAGATCAAGCCGGCTGCCTGAAGCCAAGATGATTAGCGGGCGAGCGCCGCAGCCGCGATCGCGGTGCCCGCTCTTGCCTTGGGCGGCGGGATAGCTGCGTCATTTCATCCTCTGAGGCAGGCTGGCTGTGTAAGTCATTGAAATCGGCCGGATCGGGAGCCAAAATTTGGCTCCGTCGGGCCGGTTTCGGCGAGCCGTATCTTGACCTTTGCCCGGTCCCGCAGTAGATACCTGCCACCTGCTGCCGGCCCGTTTTTCGGATATCCGGCGCGGCGTTGAATTCCCCCCGAACAATCGAGCTCGTTTTCGCGGCTCATCCTTCCGACGAGGGCTGGGCTGATATCGGCTGCTCGGGATTCCCTTAAAATCAAACATCGTCTCGCGACGGCCTTGGATCGACAGAATGGCTTTCAGCCCGTTCAAATTCCTGCAGGAAGTGCGCTCGGAGGCCGGCAAGGTCACCTGGCCGACCCGCCGTGAGGTGACCATTACGACCATCATGGTGTTTATCATGGTGGCATTGGCATCGATCTTCTTTTTCGTGGCGGATCAGGCGATCCGCTATCTGGTTACCCTCGTACTGGGCATCCACTGATGAATACTCAACTCATGGACAAGCGCTGGTATATCGTTCACGCCTATTCCAACTTCGAGAAGAAGGTCGCGGAGTCGATCCGCGAGCAGGCCAAGCAGCGCGGGCTTGAGGAACTGTTCGAGCAGGTGCTGGTGCCGACCGAGAAGGTCACCGAGGTTCGACGCGGCCGCAAGATCGACGCCGAGCGGAAATTCTTCCCGGGCTATGTGCTCGTGAAGATGAAGCTGACCGACGAGGCGTTTCATCTGATCAAGAACACGCCCAAGGTCACCGGCTTTCTCGGCGCCGAGAACAAGCCGATGCCGATCTCGGAAGCGGAAGCCATGCGCATCCTGCATCAGGTGCAGGAAGGCGTGGAACGGCCGAAGGCGTCGGTGTCGTTCGAGATCGGCGAGAACGTCCGCGTGGCGGATGGCCCGTTCGCCTCGTTCTCCGGCGTGGTCGAGGAAATCGACGAGGCACGCTCGCGCGTGAAGGTCGCGGTGTCGATCTTCGGCCGGGCCACGCCGGTCGAACTGGAATTCGGTCAGGTCGAGAAGGTCTGATTGGAGTGCGCGAAGCGCAATCTTCGCGTAAAGTAGAGAGGTCGTGGGAGGAAAGGGCGGTCGCCAGCCGTCTCGATCCGCACCACGCAACCTGAAACCGCCGGCTCGCCGGCACAACAGGAGTGATACATGGCAAAGAAAGTGACCGGATACCTGAAGCTTCAGGTGCCGGCGGGAGCTGCGAACCCGTCGCCCCCGATCGGCCCCGCGCTTGGTCAGCGCGGTCTCAACATCATGGAGTTCTGCAAGGCGTTCAACGCCCAGACCCAGAAGGAAGAGAAAAACACCCCGATCCCGGTGATCATCACAATCTATGCGGATCGTTCCTTCACCTTCGAGATGAAGACGCCGCCGATGTCGTTCTTCCTCAAGAAGGCCGCCAAGATCGATACCGGCTCCAAGGCGCCGGGCCGCGACAAGGCCGGCAAGGTGACCAAGGCGCAGGTGCGCGAGATCGCCGAGAAGAAGATGAAGGATCTCAATTGCGACACCGTCGAAGCGGCCATGAAGATGGTCGAGGGCTCCGCCCGTTCGATGGGTCTGGAAGTTGCGGGGTAAGGCGCCATGGCTATCGGAAAGCGTTTGAAGAAGGCCCGCGAAGGCGTCGATCGCGAGAAGATGTATCCGCTCCCTGAGGCCATCAAGATGGTCAAGGAGCGTGCGAAGGCGAAGTTCGACGAGACCATCGAGATTTCCATCAATCTCGGCGTCGATCCGCGCCACGCCGACCAGATGGTCCGCGGCGTCGTCACCCTGCCGAACGGCACCGGCCGCACGCTGCGCGTCGGCGTGTTCGCGCGTGGCGCGAAGGCGGAAGAAGCCAAGGCGGCCGGCGCCGACGTGGTCGGCGCGGAGGACCTCGTGGAGAAGGTGCAGGGCGGCAACATCGATTTCGATCGCTGTATCGCCACTCCCGACATGATGCCGCTGGTCGGCCGTCTCGGTAAGGTGCTCGGCCCGCGCGGCATGATGCCGAACCCGAAGATCGGCACGGTGACCATGGATGTGACCTCCGCCGTGAAGGGCGCCAAGGGCGGCTCGGTCGAGTTCCGCGTCGAGAAGGCCGGCATCGTGCAGGCCGGCGTCGGCAAGGCCTCGTTCTCCGAGGACAAGCTGGTCCAGAACGTGCGCGCGCTCGCGGATGCCGTCACCAAGGCAAAGCCCGCCGGCGCCAAGGGTACCTACATCCAGCGCGTTGCGGTCTCCTCCACCATGGGACCGGGCGTGAAGGTCGAGCCGGGCACGCTGCACGAATAGTGAGCGGCCGGAAGGCATGAGAATTGAGGGGCGGGATCGGGCAACCGGTTCCGCCCTTTGCGTTTGAGGCAGGCCATTCGTTTTCGT
>JAEZEU010000150.1 GCA_023432885.1 Pseudomonadota bacterium
CTGCACGACCGGCATGATGCCGCCGCCGCCCAGCCCCTGCAGGCCACGCCCAAGGATCAGGATCGGCAGGCTGGGCGCCAGCGCGCACACGACAGACCCCGCCATGAACAGGCTGAGCGAGATGATGACCATGGCCCGCCGGCCGTAAATGTCGCTCAGCGTACCGAAGACCGGCGCAACCGCGGTCGCGGCCAGGAGATAGGCGGTGATCACCCAGGACAGATTGGATACGTCGCCGAACTGGCGACCCAGCGTCGGCAGCGCGGTGGCGACGATGGTCTGTTCCAGCGCGGCCAGGAACATCGTCAGCAACAGGCTCATCAGAATGGTGCGGACCTCGCTCTTTTCGAGCGGCACCGGCGCCGCAAGCGGCTGTGCATCCGCAAGGTCGATCACTTCGGTCGGGATATGCGAGATCTCTTCGGCGGCCTCGTCGGACAAAATCTCTTGGTCGGCAGCTCGACGGCTCTGCCGTTCGAAATCGCTCATCTCAGGCAATTTGTTCGCTGCGCGGCCCCCCGCGCGGGTGAATCATTTTCCCAATCTAGGGGGCAATCTGACGCCGCGGCACCCGTCCGCACGCATGGGAGCCATCCTCGCTAAAGATTGCCGCCTCGCGAGAGGCTAGGCCCTGGGCGGCCGCTTCAGCTTCGCCCGTTTCGGCAGCAGCTTCGGCCACTGCACAATGTGGTCCTGCAGTTCATCGGCCGTAACCTCCCCCTCGGTGGCCTCGACCCTGCCGCGCACGGAGACGCCGGCCTCATGCACAGTGTTTGGGTCACCCGAGATCAGCGGATGCCACCAGTAGAGGTCGCGTCCCTCGGCGACGAGCCGGTAGCCGCAGCTGGGCGGCAACCAGTTGAGGGTTCGGACATTGGCCGGTGTCAGCCGCACGCAATCCGGAACCTTGGCCGAGCGGTTCGCATAGTCCTTGCAGGCACAAGCGCCCGCCTCAAGGAGGCGGCACGCGACGTGGGTGAAGTAGATCTTGCCAGTATCCTCGTCCTCGAGCTTTTCCAGGCAGCAGCGCGCACAGCCGTCGCACAGGCTTTCCCATTCGACGTCGGACATTTCCTCCAACGTCTTGGTTTTCCAGAAGAATCCCTCCTGGCCTGAGCTTGGTTTAGGCGGTGCGGTCATGGCTCTCGATTTTCGCGCGGTATCGCGCAATTTTCCCGCCCTTCTAGGGGCTCCGACGGCGACGGCGCAAGCACGTTCGGCTCAGCCGGAACAGCACGCCGCCATTCGGCGTATCCAGTTAAATCGCTGCAACGCCATTGGTTTATGCTCCCCGCTCGGATACAACAACATGTGAGTCCCCAAATGCGTGTATAGCGCCTTGGGTTTGCCGCAACATTCCCGCAATAGGTCTTCAAGGCGCCCCCATCGGACGCCGGAAGCGCTTTCGAACCGATGAAGTAGACCGGTGCGCAGGATCATCCCCCCGCAGTGGAAGCAGAAGATCAAGAACACGATGCTGGACATCGATGCGCGCATCGATTCCACGCTGTTCTCCTCTGCCAAGGGCCTGCGCGAGCTCTATGAGCGCTACTCGACCTTCATGGACCGCTTCTATGTCGGCCGCTGGAAGCGCTGGGTGATCGTCGAGCCGCTGTCGGAAGCCGCCACCCTCGGTCTCGGCGGCATGGTGCTGATGCTTGCGCTGGCGATCCCGGCCTTCCGCGAGACCGCCGACGACGATTGGCTGAAGAAATCGGATCTTGCCGTCACCTTCCTCGACCGCTACGGCAATCCGATCGGCAGCCGCGGCATCAAGCACAACGACTCCATTCCGCTGGAAGATTTTCCGGACGTGCTGATCAAGGCAACGCTCGCCACCGAGGACCGCCGCTTCTACGATCATTTCGGCATCGACATCCCCGGCACCGCGCGCGCCCTCGTCACCAACGCCCAGGCCGGCGGCGTGCGCCAGGGCGGCTCGTCCATCACGCAACAGCTTGCGAAGAACCTGTTCCTCAACAACGAGCGCACCATCGAGCGCAAGGTGAAGGAAGCCTTCCTCGCAGTGTGGCTCGAGACGCGGCTGACAAAGAACGAGATCCTGAAACTCTATCTCGATCGCGCCTATATGGGCGGCGGCACCTTCGGCGTCGACGGCGCGGCCCATTTCTATTTCAACAAGTCGGCGCGCGATGTGAACCTCGCGGAAGCCGCCATGCTGGCTGGCCTGTTCAAGGCGCCGACCAAATACGCGCCCCACATCAACCTGCCCGCCGCGCGCGCCCGCGCCAACGTCGTGCTCGACAACCTCGTCGACGCCGGCTTCATGACCGAGGGCCAGGTGTTCGGCGCCCGCCGCAATCCCGCCTTCGCCGTCGACCGCCGCGACGAGAACTCGCCGAACTACTATCTCGACTACGCCTTCGACGAGATGCGCAAGCTCGTCGACACCTTTCCGAAGTCCTACACCGAACGCGTCTTCGTGGTCCGCACCGCGCTCGACATGAACGTGCAGAAGGCGGCGGAAAACGCGGTCGAGAACCAGCTCCGGCAGTTCGGCCGCGACTATCACGCGACGCAGGCGGCAACCGTGGTTGCCGATCTCGAGGGCGGCGTGCGCGCCCTGGTCGGAGGCCGCGACTACGGCGCCAGCCAGTTTAACCGCGCCACCGACGCCTACCGCCAGCCAGGCTCGTCGTTCAAGCCCTATGTCTACGCCACTGCGCTGTTGAACGGCTACACGCCGAACTCGAAAGTCATCGACGGCCCGGTCTGCATCGGCAACTGGTGCCCGCAAAACTATGGTCATTCCTACTCCGGTGCGGTCACCCTGACCCAGGCGATCACGCGCTCGATCAATGTCGTGCCGGTGAAGCTGTCGATTGCGCTGGGCGGCAAGGCGCCAAATCCGGCCAAGGTGGGCCGCCAGAAGATCACCGAAGTGGCGCGCCGCTTCGGCATCAAGGCGCCCCTGCCCGACACGCCGTCGATGCCGATCGGCTCCGACGAAGTCACCGTGCTCGAACACGCGGTGGCCTATGCGACCTTCGCGAACCGGGGCAAGGCGGCGGTCCCGCACGCGGTGCTGGAAGTGCGTACCGGCACCGGCGACCTGGTCTGGCGCTTCGACCGCGACGGCAAGAAACCCACGCAAGCCATTCCGGCCTCGGTCGCCAGCGACATGGCCCAAATGATGAGCCACGTCGTCAGCGAAGGCACCGCGCGGCGCGCGATCATGGACGGCATTCCGACCGCCGGCAAAACCGGCACCACCAACGCCTATCGCGACGCCTGGTTCGTCGGCTTCACCGGCAACTTCACCTGCGCGGTCTGGTACGGCAACGACGACTACTCGCCGACCAACCGCATGACCGGCGGCTCGCTGCCGGCGCAGACCTGGCGCGACATCATGGTCGTCGCCCACCAGGGCGTCGAGATCAAGGAGATCCCCGGCGTCGGGATGGGCCAGAAGCTGTCGGCGACGCCGCACACCGCCGCAGCAGCGCCCAAGATCATCGACACCAAGCCCGGGCCGCCGCCGGTGCTGACGAGGCGCGGCGCCGACATCCTGGTGCGGATCGAGAAGCAACTCGACGACGCCGGCAAGACTTCGAAGACCTCGACCACCGAAGCGCCGAAGCCCGGGAAGTCGAGCTCGATCGCATTCCCCGAAAGCTTTGCGGCGGCGACGCCGGACGACAAGGCCGCGTCCGCCGCGCGCAAGAACTGACACCACCGTGCGGCTTATCTTCATCACCCTGCTGGCGCTGATCATCGCCTCGGCCATTGGCCTCGGGACGACATACATGACCACGACCAAGGGCACCGATCTCGGCACGCTGAAGATCGGCGCCTGGACCGCGCGGCCGAAGACCGGCACCGCCGATGCCGATCCCTACTCGCGCGCTAGCATCGTGCGCAGCGGCGAGCTGCCGGTCGGCACCGGCGACGGCGTGGCCTTCACCGCGAACACTGACGACAAGGGCAAGCCGCTCGACGGCCGCTGCGACGTCATGGTCAGCGGCGTGACGCCGGCGGCGCGGTTCTGGACGCTGACGCTGTATGATCCGAAGGGCCAGCTCGTTGCCAACACGCTGCAACGTTACGGCTTCACCAGCCAGGAAGTGATCCGCGGCGCCGACGGCCAGTTCGAGGTGCGCGTTGCCTCGCGCGCGCGTTCCGGCAACTGGCTGCCGACGGGCGGTATCGAACGCTACACGCTGATGCTTCGTCTCTATGACACGCCGGTGGGCGTCGCCACGCGTACCCAGCGCGACGCACCGATGCCCCAGATCGCGACGGTAGGCTGCCCATGATCCGGCTCGCCTTCACCATTATCGCCGGCGTGCTGCTCGGGCTCATCGTGCATCTCGTCGCCGTGCTGGCGCTGCCGCGCATTGCAACGCAGGACGCCTATTCGCGCCTGACGGCGACGACCAAGCTCAATACGGTGACGCAGATCCCGCTTGCCGAGCCCGCCAATGCGCCGATGCCGTTCATGGATCCGGCCTTTGCGATGGCGATCTGCCGCTACGATCTGTCGGGCGGCCCGATCAAGCTCGCAGTGCCGGTCAGCCAGGCCTACACCTCGGTGTCGTTCTACACCCGCAACGAGGTCGCCTATTACGCCATCAACGACCGCTCCGCAGGCCGCAAGGTGATCGAGCTCGACCTGATGACGGAAGCCCAGCATGCCGAGCTGCCGGAAGAAGAAGACGTCACCTCCGCCGACCGGCTGATCATCGACTCCCCCTCCGAGACCGGCCTGATCGTGATGAAGGCGCTGGCGCCCGAGCCCGGCCTGATGCAGCAGGCGCAGGCCTCGCTGGCGGCGTCGAAGTGCGAGGTGCAGACCGAACCGGCAGCGGCCAAGCAGGCCGAAGCGCCACCACCCCCGCCGCCGCCCGCGCGGCCTGCGGCGAAGCGATAGAGACCCGGGCGACTGCTGCTGGATCCAGCTTTCAAACAGCCCATCCGCTCTCATTGGAAGCGAAGCACCGACGGGGAAACATACGTTCTCGTTCCCGCAGCTGGTTTACGCCCGCTGCAATCTCGTTGTTAAAAAAATCAAAAACCCGATGGATTGATTTCATTTCAGTGTGAACGCCGATGGCCTGGCGCCGCGCGGCTCAGCGAGGACACGCAAGCCGGCTCCCAAAAGCGCCTCACCGGCTTGTGTACATGTCCATATGAAAGGCCCGGCACCTTCACTCCCGCAACCAATTGACTTCTGACGACGTCGCAGCGGAGGCGGGACTTGGAGGAGGAAGAATCCCTCGCGGGAAAGGCTGATCGGGCCCGAGCAGGCCGGGCGCTTGATGCCGTCAATTTCTTCCTTGCCGATGTCCGGGACGGGCTTGGTCCTTATCTTGCCGTCTATCTCCTGACGGAGCAGAGGTGGGATGAAGCCCGCATCGGCTTGGTGATGTCCATCGCCACGGCCGCGGGCATTGTTGCACAGACCCCGGCCGGCGCCCTGATTGACGCCACCCGGGCCAAGCGGCTGGTGATGGTCATCGCCGCAGTCCTGGTGACGATCGCCTCCGTTTCATTGCCGCTGTTCCCGAGCTTCCTGGCGGTCGCTGCCTCTCAAGGCACGGCCCATGCAGCCGGAGTGATCTTCCCGCCGGCGATAGCCGCCGTGTCCCTCGGCATCTTCGGCCATCGCGCTCTCACGCGGCGGATCGGCCGCAACGAGAGCTTCAATCACGCCGGCAATGCCGTGGCGGCGGCGGTGGCCGGGATTGCCGCCTATCACTTCGGGCCGACGGTCGTTTTCTATCTCATCGCATTCATGGCCGCCGCGAGCGTTGTCAGCATCCTCGCGATTCCCGCACGGGCCATCGACCACGACCTCGCGCGCGGCCTGCACGACGCCGAGTCAAGCGGGCAACGCGATGCGCCGTCCGGCCTGCGCGTGCTTCTGGCCTGCCGGCCGTTGCTCATCTTCGCCATTTGCGTCGTGCTGTTTCATCTGTCCAACGCAGCGATGCTGCCGCTGGTGGGCCAGAAACTGGCGCTGCAGGACAAGAACCTCGGCACCAGTCTGATGTCTGCCTGCATCGTGGCGGCCCAGCTTGTGATGGTGCCCTTTGCGATGCTGGTCGGTGCCCGGGCCGACCGCTGGGGCCACAAGCGCTTCTTCCTGGCCGCGCTGCTGATCCTGCCGGTCCGCGGCGCGCTCTACACGCTTTCGGACAATGCGTTCTGGCTCGTTGCGGTGCAACTCCTCGACGGCGTGGGCGCGGGAATTTTCGGCGCCATCTTCCCGGTGATCGTCGCGGACGTCACGCGCAACACCGGCCGTTTCAACGTCGCGCAAGGCGCCATCATCACGGCACAAGGCATCGGCGCCGCCTTGTCGACCACTGTCGCAGGAATGGTCGTGACCGGCGCCGGCTACAGTGCAGCCTTTCTGTACCTCGGTGCCATTGCGGCTCTCGGATCGGTCGTCTGCTTCCTCGCCTTCCCCGACACGCGTCAAGCATCCGGCATGACATTCACCTCGTCGGGCGATCAACCTCCGGAATCCCGGGTTTCGATTCAGGAAGAAGGTGCCTCGGCAGGTGGAATGCGTTGGCCACGAGCGTCGGAATCACGGCGCTTCCGATGACAATCTCCGACAGCGGTGGAGATCCGTAGCCAAATCGACAGCAGGCTGGCGATCAGCGCAAGGCCA
>JAEZEU010000157.1 GCA_023432885.1 Pseudomonadota bacterium
GGCCATGCGTGTCGGCTGAGGTCGCGGTCATGAACAGGACCCTCTAACGCAATATGGTGCAGTCTGCGACGGAACGTCGCAAATTGCTATGGAGATTTGCCGCGCGGTCCCCGGACATCCTGCGGCCGGCAACGCCTGCCCGGAAAGCGAAAATCCCCGGGGGCATCCCGGGGATTCCGATTCAGAGCAACTTGGGCGTATTGGAGGTAACGGATAGCGGCGGTTACGGGGTGCGATCGGCGGTTACCAGTCGGGCTTCGCGAACGTTTGCCTTGCCGCCAGCGCGGAGGCAGGAGGCTTCGAAATTCGGCCAGGCCTGCTGCGAGCAATCTCGGCCCGACTGCTTGATCTCGAGACGGTCGCCCTTCGCAAGTGCCACGGGAACGCTGGCTTCGACCTGAGGGGCAAATCCGGGAAGAACGGTGAGCGCGGCGGCGATGAAGGCGGCGACGGCTACCGCGGAAATTGCCTTGATCATGACTGTCCCCCTGCCATGGGCCTCGGCGGGCCCGTCGTTTCGTTGTGGCAGAAGTAACCAAGACCGGTTTCGGGAGGTCTTCTCCGATGCGGAAAATGGTTTCGTCCAACCCCCATTTTGTATCGTGCACGGCGCGCGGACGAAACATGATGATCTGCTCCAGGGACGCGCCATCATGCCAAGTGCTTCAACGGCCGAGGCAAATCCGTTTTCTTGGCTCGTTGGCCCGGTCGCCGGGAACCTTGCCGGGCCGGGCTGGGCAGGCTAGAGGGGGCATATGCCCCGCATCGCGCTTTACCCCGGCTCCTTCGATCCCGTCACCAACGGCCATCTGGACGTGGTCCGGCATGCGGTCGCCCTATGCGACAAGCTCATTGTCTCGATCGGGGTGCATCCCGGCAAGAAGCCGCTGTTCTCGACCGAGGAGCGGCTGGAGATGGTCCGCGCCGTGTTTGCCCCTGTTGCCGAGAAGGCGGGCTGCGCTTTCGATTGCAACACCTATGACAATCTCACGGTAACAGCCGCGCAGAAGGCCGGCGCCACCATCATGATCCGGGGCCTGCGCGACGGCACCGATCTCGATTATGAGATGCAGATCGCGGGCATGAACGAGACCATGGCGCCGGAGGTCCACACGGTGTTCCTGCCGGCATCGGTCGCCGTCCGCCCGATCACCGCCACACTGGTACGCCAGATCGCCGGCATGGGCGGCGACGTTTCCGCCTTCGTGCCGCCGGCGGTTTCCAAGGCGCTGAAGGCCAAATTCGGCTGATACGATCGGCGACGTAAACGTTCATCTGCTTGCGGAGTTTTTCATGATCCGAGTCCTCGCCCTCATCGCCACGCTGTTTGCTGTAGCTCCCGCACTCGCCCAGCCGCTGCCGGCCAATCTCGACAAGGCCAATGCGATCGTGATCGACACGACCAAGGGCCGCATCGTTATCGCCCTGCGCGCCGATCTCGCGCCACAACATGCCGAACGCATCAAGCAGCTTGCGCGCGACGGGTTCTACAACAACGTGCCGTTCCATCGCGTTATCGACGGCTTCATGGCGCAGACCGGCGACGGTGAGAAGTTCAACGGCACGGGCGGTTCGAAATATCCGATGCTGAAGCAGGAATTCTCCTCTACGCCGTTCAAGCGCGGGGTGGTTGGGATGGCTCGACGCGGCGACAGCGTCGATAGCGCCAATGCGCAGTTCTTCATCTGCTTTGCGGACGCCTCCTTCCTCAACGGCAAATACACCGTGATCGGCAATGTCGTGCAGGGGATGGACGTGGTCGACAAGATCAACAAGGGCGAGCCGCCGGCCAATCCCGACAAGATGGTGAAGGTACAGGTCGCATCCGACATCAAGTGAGCGGCGCGTGAGGCGGCGCGGCAAACCAGCCCTGTGGTTTGCGGCAGCGCTGCTGGTCTGGCCTCTGGCAGCGGCGGCTCAGCCGCTTGATAGCATCAAGGATGTCGTCGAAGAGCTCCATAGGTGCTGGATGCCGCCGCCTCGGCCGGCCAAGCCGGTGGACATCACGGTTATTGTGAGCTTCAACCGCCGGGGCGCCATCCTGGGCCGGCCGCGGATCACCTACGAGACGGAAGGGGCTTCGGACGAGGACCGGCTGGCATACCGGATCGCCGCCATGGAGGCGTTGCAACGCTGCACGCCGCTGCCATTTACCGGAGGACTGGGCGGCGCTGTCGCCGGCCGGCCCTTCGCCATCAGATTTTGGTCACGCAAGACACCACCCAAACCAGCAGAGAGAAGAGCATGGCTGACACCGAAAATACATTGATCCTCGAAACCACCCAGGGGCCCGTGAAAATCGAGATGCGCCCGGATCTGGCGCCGAACCATGTCGCACGCATCAAGGAACTGGTGCGCGAGGGGTTCTATGACGGCATCGTGTTCCATCGCGTGATTGACGGCTTCATGGCCCAGACGGGCTGCCCGCACGGCACCGGCACCGGCGGCTCCGGCACGAAGCTGAAGGCCGAGTTCAACAGCGAGCCGCATGTCCGCGGCACCGCCTCGATGGCGCGCGCAGCGAGCCCGGATTCGGCCGACAGCCAGTTCTTCATCTGCTTTGACGATGCTTCCTTCCTCAACCGCCAATACACGGTATGGGGCAAGGTGACGGAAGGCATGGAGAACGTCGACAAGATCAAGCGCGGCGAGCCCGTGCGCGATCCCGACAAGATCGTCAAGGCGCGGATGGCGCTGGACGCTTGAGCCGTCTTTCCGGGGCACGCCTCAGCGCGAACCCGGAATCTCGCTTCGCCATTTCCGGATTCCGGGTTCGATGCGGAGTTTATCATCGGGCCGCCCGTTGCGCGGACCCGGTGGCATCGCCCTGCAATGACGGCGCTGGATAACGCGCATGCGTACCGAGCTCTTCGATTTCGACCTTCCGCCCGAGCGCATCGCGCTGCGCCCGGTGAGCCCGCGCGATTCCGCGAGGATGCTGGTGGTGCAGGGCGACGGCGTGCTACGCGACCGCCACGTGTCGGAGCTGCCGCAATGGCTGGAGCCGGGCGACCAACTCGTGGTCAATGACACCAGGGTGATCTCGGCGCAGCTGAAAGGCCGCCGGATCGGTCGCGAGACCGAGCCGAGGATCGAGGCGACCCTGATCAAGCGCATCGATGGCTCGCGCTGGCAGGCGCTTGTCAAGCCGGCGAAGAAGCTGGCTCCGGGCGATCGCATTCGCTTCGGCAATGAAGGAAAGGTCTGTCTGCTCGGCCATCTCGACGCCGAGGTCGCGGCCAAGGGAACGGAAGGCGAGGTCACGCTGTCGTTCTCCTTTCACGGGCCGGCGCTGGACCAGGCCATCGCCGATCTCGGCGCCACGCCGCTGCCGCCTTACATTGCCTCGAAGCGCGCGCCGGATGATCAGGACGCCGCCGACTACCAGACCATGTTCGCGGCGAACGAAGGCGCAGTCGCCGCGCCGACCGCAGGGCTGCATTTCACGCCGGCGCTGGAGGCCGCCTTGCGTGGGCGTGGCGTCGAGATCAACCGTCTGACCCTGCATGTCGGGGCCGGGACGTTTCTGCCGGTCAAGGCGGACGACACGGCCGAGCACCGCATGCACGCGGAATGGGGCAGCGTGTCGGCGGAAACCGCGCGCAAGCTCAACCAGGCGCGCGCAACAGGCGGGCGGATCGTTGCGGTCGGTACGACGTCGCTGCGGCTACTGGAAAGCGCGGCGCACGAAGACGGCACGATCCAGCCGTTTTCGGGCGAGACATCGATCTTCATCACGCCGGGCTATCGCTTCCGCGCGGTCGATATGCTGCTCACCAATTTCCATCTGCCGCGCTCGACTCTGTTCATGCTGGTGTCGGCCTTCTCGGGACTGGATGCGATGAAGCATGCCTACGCACATGCCGTCGCGAGCGGGTACCGGTTCTATTCGTATGGCGATGCGTGCCTGCTGTTTCGGGCGCGGGAGCCGCACGGCATCGAGGATACCTAGAGAGTAGGGTGGGTTAGGCGAGGATGGGTTACGCCTTTGGCTAACCCCGCCCTACAGATTCATGCCATCACGCGCTGCGGCAGGAGCTCGGCGATCTGGATCGCGTTGAGTGCGGCACCCTTGAGCAGTTGGTCGGCGGCGACGAACATCGAGATCGAATGGCCCGAGGGATCGCTGAGATCCTGGCGGATACGGCCAACCAGGACATCGTCCTGGCCGGAGGCGTCGATCGGCATCGGAAAATAGTTCTTCGCGCGATCGTCCATGATCTTGACGCTCGGCGCCTTCGCCAGCAACGAGCGGACATCGGCCTCGCTGATCGGCCGCTCGCACTCGAAGGTGATGGCCTCGCAATGCGCGCGCAGCACGGGCACCCGAACGCAGGTGACGCCTACCGCGATCTTGTCGTCCTCGAAGATCTTGCGGGTCTCGTTGATGACCTTGGTTTCCTCGTCGTTGTAGCCGGTTACGGGATCGATCGCGGTGTTGTGGTTGAAGAGGTTGAAGGCGTAGGGATGCGGCAGCACCTTGGGCTGATAGCTGCGCCCCTCGAGATTGGCACGCGTGGATTCGACGAGTTCATCCATGGCGGCGGCGCCTGCACCGCTCGCCGCCTGGTAGGTCGCGATAATGACGCGCTTGATCCGGTTCTCGCGGTGGATCGGCCACAGCGGCACCAGCGCAGTGATCGCGGCGCAGTTCGGATTGGCGATGATGCCCTTGTGATCCCGGATGCGGCCGGCGTTGATCTCGGGGATCACCAGCGGGACATTCGGATCCATGCGGAAGGCGGAAGAATTGTCTACCACTACGGCACCGGCCTTCACGGCAATCGGCGCGAACTTGCGGGAAATGCTGCCGCCGGCCGAGAACAGCGCGATGTCGACGCCGTCGAAGGAACGCTCGGTGAGCTCCTCGATCACGACCTGCTTGCCGCGAAAGGCGACGGTCTTTCCGGCGGAGCGGGCGCTGGCCAGCGGCTTGAGCTTTCCGAC
This sequence comes from Pseudomonadota bacterium, assembly GCA_023432885.1. GTDB lineage: Bacteria > Pseudomonadota > Alphaproteobacteria > Rhizobiales > Xanthobacteraceae > Bradyrhizobium. Next base: position 4,948 of record JAEZEU010000157.1, read on the forward strand.
GGGAAAACCGCGCCGGTCCATGGTGGCGATGAACTCAGCGCCAACCGCCCCGGTTACACCGACTATCGCGACAACGGGATCATTACTCACTTCTGTCTCCATCTCGTTTGAGCATGATCTTGTCGGAAAACCGGTGCACATTTTTCCGGATCATGCTGTGCTACGGGCAATAAAAAAGCCCCGGACCTTTGCAGGCGGGGCTTCGGGTGAAGATATGCGACCTCTGGACTACGCGCGCACGCCTCCCGAGCCCCTGAAGGGCTTGGTGGTTTTGGTCGTGGTTTTCGCGGTTAGTGCCATGGCGCGGACTTATGCGCGACAGATTCGCTGACGTCAACGGGGTAAATCGGCTCCAGACCGGTTGAATCCCGCATGGCGGTCACGTCATAAGGCTCTCGCATGAGCCTTCCCAACCATTTCGAGCTGCTGGCGACCGATGGCGCCGCGCGCACGGGACGCCTGACCACGCCACATGGCGTGGTGCGCACACCTGCCTTCATGCCGGTCGGCACGGCCGGCGCCATGAAGGGCCTGCACTGGCGTGAGGTGCGGGACGCCGGCTCCGATATCGTGCTCGGCAACACCTATCATCTGATGCTGCGGCCGGGCGCCGAGCGCATCGCCGCGCTCGGGGGCCTGCAAAGGTTTACGGGGTGGGGCGGACCGATGCTGACGGACTCCGGCGGCTTCCAGGTGATGTCGCTTGCGGACCTGCGCAAGGTCAGCGAGCTGGCGGTGACTTTCCGCTCGCATATCGATGGAGCAAAAGTCGAGCTGTCACCGGAGCGCTCGATCGAGGTGCAGCGGCTGCTCGGCTCGGATATCGCCATGCAGATGGACGAGTGCGTGCGGCTGCCGGCCGAGCGTGCCGATATCGAGCGTGCGATGCAGCTTTCGCTGCGCTGGGCGGAACGCTCCAGGCGGGCCTTCGAGACCGCGCCCGAGGGCTACATGCTGTTCGGCATCGCGCAGGGCGGGGACCTGCCCGAGTTGCGCAAGACCAGCGCTCGCCGGCTGATCGAGATCGGCTTCCACGGCTATGCGATCGGGGGCCTTGCGGTCGGCGAGCCGCAGGCCGTGATGCTCGACATGATCGAGGCGACCGCGCCGGAGCTGCCGGTGGAGCGGCCGCGATACCTGATGGGGGTCGGCACGCCCGAGGACCTGCTGGAGGCGGTCGCGCGGGGCATCGACATGTTTGACTGCGTGCTGCCGACCCGCAATGGCCGCCATGGCATGGCCTTCACGCGCTTCGGCCAGATCAACCTGCGCAACGCACGGCATGCCGACGACCCGAGGCCGCTCGACGAGGCGAGCGACTGGCCGTCGACACGCAACATCTCGCGCGCCTATCTGCATCACCTCGTGCGGTCGGGCGAGACGCTGGGAGCCATGCTGCTGTCGGAGATCAACGTCGCCTATTACCAGCGCCTGATGCAGGACATCCGGGCGGCGATTTCGAGCGGCAGGTTCGAGGATTTCCGAAGGCAAACGCGCGCCGGTTGGGTTAGTGGCGACATTGCTGCGAGATGATTCCTGCTTGATTGACGCGTCTTTCCAAGCGAACCGGAATCGCCCTAATGTGAACACGCGGCGCTAGTTGCACGCGAATTTCTTCACTGCATGCTTGGTCACAAAACCGTAACCGCAGGTATCGCAGGTCCACAGATAGGAGATGACGCGATCGTTGAGGTAAGCGGAGGCTTCCGCGGCTACCATGGAGTCCGCACACACCGGGCAGGTAGGAAGTTCGCACCCGCGCGGATCGGGTTGAGAGGAGACGGTCGAGAGGACTTCAGCAACAGCTGCCATCGTTGCTCTCCTTGCGTTCTGACCGGAAGCCTGCCTCGGGCATGATCAAAAGCGATGACCCGGACCATGCCGAACGACCAAAGTATAAAACGACTTCCTTGACGCTGTCGCAACACAAATGCGTTGGTTTTATGTGATTTCTTCTTCAGCTGTTTTGCGTTGCAGCGAACGCTAGTTCCCGCGCTGGTCTCTTGCGTCTTGCCCGGCTGGACGCCTAATTAAGGAACCACCGCCCTTTCCCGCACATTTCGCTTACAGGAGTCCCGCGATGGATGCGCCGACACCAAACGCTGCTCTGCACCGTCCCGGCCGTGGCCGCGTGTTCGATTCCATCGTCGACGCCATCGGCGACACACCTATCGTCCGTCTGAACAAATTGCCGAAAATGCATGGCGTCGGCGCCACCATCCTCGCCAAGCTCGAATATTTCAATCCGGCGGCGAGCGTGAAGGACCGCATCGGCGCTGCCATGATCATCGCCATGGAAAAGGCGGGCATCGTCAATGCCGACACCGTGCTGATCGAGCCGACTTCGGGCAACACAGGCATTGCGCTCGCCTTTGTGGCCGCCGCACGCGGCTATCGGCTGAAACTGGTGATGCCGGAATCGATGTCGATCGAGCGGCGCAAGATGCTGGCATTCCTGGGCGCGGAGATCGTCCTCACTCCTGCCGCGCAGGGCATGAAGGGCGCGATCGCCACCGCCGAGGAACTGATCCGCACCACGCCGAATTCGGTGATGCCGCAGCAATTCAAGAATCTCGCCAATCCGGAGATCCACCGCCGCACCACGGCGGAGGAGATCTGGAACGACACCGGCGGCAACATCGATTTCTTCGTCGCGGGTGTCGGTACCGGCGGTACCATCACGGGCGTCGGCCAAGTGCTGAAGCCGCGCAAGCCGTCCCTGCGGATCGTGGCCGTCGAGCCGGAAGAGAGCCCGGTGCTGTCAGGCGGGCAGCACACGCCGCACAAGATCCAAGGCATTGGCGCGGGTTTCATCCCTGACATCCTCGATCGTTCCGTCATCGACGAGATCGTGAAGGTGAACAGTGCGACTGCGATCGAAACGTCGCGGGCGCTGGCGCGGCAGGAGGGTATTCCCGGCGGCATTTCCTCGGGGGCCGCGATCGCAGCCGCGCTGGAAGTCGGAAAGCGGCCGGACGCGGTCGGCAAGACCGTGCTTGCCATCGTGCCGTCGTTCTCCGAGCGCTATCTCTCGACTGTGTTGTTTGAGGGGATTTGACCATGTCCGACCAGCCGCGCCGGCCGCGCACGCTCAACGACGCCCGCAGCGAGGCGGAGGCTGCCTTCAAGCGCGCCACCACCAAGGTCGCGGAGGCCCCGGCCAGGAAGAACGCCGTCCCCGGCGTGAAGGAGCAGGTCACGCTGCGCATCGACC
>JAEZEU010000226.1 GCA_023432885.1 Pseudomonadota bacterium
CGTCGAAAACGCGCGTCATGCCGCTTGACTACAACAGGTCGGCGTTCGATGAAATGCGCAAACACACAAGACCTCATGCGGACCGGAACGATCCAATGGCAGAGAAGGCCGCGGCAAAGCTCAAGTCGGACGGCTGGACCGTTGTCGAAACCACCGGCTTCCTGCATCTGGTCGGCCCGCTATGGCAGCGCCTCGTCGATGGCGAGCACGAATATGCGCTTGCGACCGAGGACAAGCATCACAACCGCCGCGGCCTAGTGCAGGGCGGCGTGATCATGACCTTCGCGGATCGCACCTGCGGCATGACTGCCCGCAGTGTCTCGGGAAAGCCGACCTTGGCGACGGTGCAGCTCGACACCCATTTTGTCGAGGCCGGCAAGATCGGCGAGGTGCTGATTTCGAGGCCCCGCGTGGTACTTTCGACGAGAAGCCTGATCTTCATCTCGACGGAAGTGACGGTCGACAAGCGCGTCATCGCGATGGCGAACGGCGTGTTCAAGATTTTGAAGAGCGAGTGAACGACCGTCATTCCGGGATGCGCGCAGCGCAGACCCGGAATCTCGAGATTCCGGGTTCGATGCTGCGCATCGCCCCGGAATGCCAACGGGAGGATGCAGATGCAGTATCGCAAGCTCGGCCGCAGCGGCCTGAAGATCTCGCCGATATGCCTGGGCACGATGATGTTCGGCGGCCCGACGGATGAGGCGAGTTCCTCGCGGATCATTGCGAAAGCGCGCGAGGCCGGCGTCAACTTCATCGATTCCGCGGACGCCTACAATGGCGGCCAATCCGAGGCCGTGGTCGGCCGCGCCCTTTCCAGCAGCCGCCAGCACTGGATCCTGGCGACCAAGCTCGCCAACCAGATCGGGGACGATCCCAATCGCGGCGGGCTGTCGCGGCGCTGGGTGATACAGGCGGCGGAAGAAAGCCTGAAGCGGCTCGGCACCGACCACATCGACATCTATTATCTGCACAAGGAAGACCATGCGACGCCGCTGGAAGAAACCGTGCGCGCGATGGGCGACCTGATCCGCCAAGGCAAGATCCGTTATTTCGGCGTCTCCAACTACCGCGCCTGGCGCGTCGCCGAAATCTGCAACATCTGCGACGACAACGGCATCGATCGACCGATCGTCAGCCAGCCCTATTACAACGCGATGAACCGCATGCCGGAGGTCGAGCACTTTCCGGCCTGCGGCTATTACGGCCTGGGCATCGTGCCCTACAGCCCGCTGGCCCGCGGCGTGCTCACCGGCAAGTACAAGGTGGATGCCGCACCCGACGAGGACACCCGCGCCGGCCGCGCCGACAAGCGCATGATGCAGACCGAGTGGCGGCCGGAGTCGCTGAAGTTGGCACAGGAGATCAAGCGACACGCCGAGAGCAAGGGCATCACCGCCGGGCAGTTTGCAGTGGCGTGGGTGCTCAACTCTGCCTTCGTCACCGGCGTGATCGCCGGGCCCCGCACCGAAGCGCAATGGGACGACTACATCCGCGCGTTGGATTATCGCTTCACGGCGGAAGATGAGGCGCTGATCGACCGGCTCGTCGTCAGCGGCCATCCGTCAACGCCAGGCTTCAACGATCCGGCCTATCCGATCGAGGGACGGAAAGCGCGGACGGGGTGAGCGCGCCCTCGATGGCGAGGAACCGCCCGCACAACGCAAAGAACCCCGCCGTTCCCGGCAGGGCTCTCTTCTTCGACAAAGACTTCAGTACATCCGTGAAATATTCGTCGTAGCGGGTCAGATCAGCGCAAGATTTTCCGCACTGGACTTGCCGCGCATCTTGTCGGTCTTGAGATCGAAGGACAATTTCTGTCCTTCGCCGAGGCCGGTCAGGCCTGCCCGTTCCACCGCGCTGATGTGAACGAACACATCCTTGCTGCCATCAGACGGCTCGATGAAACCAAAACCCTTTTGGCCGTTAAACCACTTCACAACACCTGTAGCCACTTAGCTCTCCAACGGCGCAACGCGCCAAATGCCCGCACGACCTCCGTGCAGGCTCCGAATTCAATCCTAGCGATGTCTCGGGGAAGGAGGCGCAGGCCGCAATCAACAAGGAACGCGTTCAAATCGAATGAGCATCACATATAGCATTATTGGGCAATTGCAAGGGCGCATCATCAAGTCTCTTCCCTGAAAGGGCTTTCCCGATCATCATTGGCTCGTTTGTATGGCTAGCGAGACACCAATGGCCTTTGAAGACCGCTACGGCCTCGCTCTCTCCACGACCTCCTCCGAGGCGGCGGACGCCTATCGTGAGGGCGTGGACCTTTTACTCGCGGCATGGACCGGCGCAGCAGATGCCTTCGAGCGGGCGATTGCGGCCGATCCGGATTTTGCGCTGGCGCATGTCGCGCGCGGGCGCATCCACACTTTCTACCAGCAGGGTGACGTCGCCCGAACGAAAGCGGCACTCGCGCGCGAACTTGTCGCGCGCAATGGCAGCGACCGGGAAAAGAGCCATGTCGAAACCCTGGCGCTTGCGATCGAGGGGCAGCTTCCGGCAGCACTCGGCTCAGCACTGAAGCATATCGATGCGTATCCGCGCGATGCCATCGTGATGTCGCTGCCGATGGGTGCGTTCGGGCTATTCGCCTTCTCGGGCATGGCCGATCACGACCAGGCGCGCATCGATCTCTGCACCCGCTACGCCCATCACTATGGCGATGACTGGTGGTATCTCTATAATTACGGTTGGGCGCTGACCGAGAACAACGACGTCAAACGGGGCCGCGCCATGACCGAGCGCGCCTTCGCCCTGCGCGAGGCCAATGCCAATGCCGTCCATGCCCTGCTGCATGCCATGTTCGAGGACGGCTCGGTCGATGATGCCGACGCGCTGG
>JAEZEU010000259.1 GCA_023432885.1 Pseudomonadota bacterium
TTCTTGTTCCGGACCGAGACCTTGCGCTGCTCGCGCTCCTTGATGGTGTCGAGCTTGGGCGTCCGCTCGTAGAGCGCCCACAGGAACTGGTCGATACAGGATTCCGCAACGAGGCATTCGCCATCGATCTGGAGCCGGTTCGCAGCAGCCGCGGCATCCTGCGGCAAATCATCGGCAGGCGCGATGGCCGCGGCAGGCGCGATGGCCGCCTGTATGCTCGTCGCTTGCTGCGCAAGCACCTCCGATGGATCGGTCAGCGCAGCCACCACGGTGGCGTGCTGATTGTCGTTTGGCTGCGTGTCCTTGGTCGTCGGGTCGACGGCGACCTGCGCCAGGAATTCGGTGTCGGCTGCCAGGTCGGCGCTGTTGATGATAGGGGCGCCAGTGGCGCTGGCGATGACCGGATTTTCGATGGCAGGGGCTTTCGGCGTGGCCGCCACCACGGCATTCGCTGCCAGTGATGGCGTCACACGATCGACGACGCGTAGCGCGCCGCCGTTGCCGCCCAGGCCGATCGAGGCAAACAACAGGGCAAGCCCGCCGCCGAAGACGAGTGTTGGCCACAGCTTAACTGCAACTCGCCGCGGGTTCATGATCATAAGCCTCCAAAGGCTCATCTTGAGCCGGATTGCACAGCCAGCACGCGACGCGTGTCATGTTTCCGGGACAATATGGAAAGGCAAAGGCCGAAAATGTGCGGGAAGCCACGTTTCAGGGAACTGTTGCCCGAACGCAACGCCATGTTGTGCCTCATCGGGACATGCCTCACGACTTCAAGGGCGGCTGCGACTTGCATGTCCCCGGCCGGCCGGCTGCGGCAGGACAGCCATTGCCAGTCGGAACCATATCGATGATGGTCCCGAACCGAGAACATGTAGGACGATGGAGGAGATGGGCATGAGTGAAGGCAAGAGCGGACTTCAACTGCGATCGCTGCTCAAGAAAAGCGGAGAGCTTGAACTGTCGCTGGTGAATGTCCCGACGCCGGAGCCGGCAGAAGATGAAGTGGTGGTGCGGGTCGAGGCCACCCCGATCAATCCTTCTGATCTCGGGCTCCTGATCGGTCCCGCCGACATGTCGGCCGCGAAAGTGACCGGCACGAAGGATGCTCCCGTCATCACCGCCAGGATGCCGGAAGCCGCGATGCGCATGATGGCGGCACGCCTCGATCAGTCGCTGCCGGTCGGTAACGAAGGCGCGGGCGTTGTGATCAGGACGGGATCGTCTGACGCGGCGAAAGCGTTGATGGGCAAGACGGTCTCCATGATCGGCGGCGCGATGTATTCGCAATACCGCGTGCTCAGGGTGCGTGACGTCATGGAATTGCCGCCGGGCACCACGGCCGCCGACGGCGCGTCCTGGTTCGTCAATCCGCTGACCGCGCTCGGCATGACCGAAACCATGCGCCGCGAGAACCACAAGGCGCTGGTGCACACGGCGGCGGCCTCCAATCTCGGCCAGATGCTGAACAAGATCTGCATCAAGGACGGCATTGACCTCGTCAACATCGTGCGCAGCAAGGAGCAGGCGGATATCCTGAAGAAGATCGGTGCCAAATACATCGTCGATTCCACCGCCCCGACCTTCATGGACGACCTCACCAATGCGCTGGTGGAGACCGGCGCCACAATCGCCTTCGATGCGATCGGCGGCGGCAAGCTGGCGAGCCAGATCCTTACCGCGATGGAAGCAGCCGCCAACAAGACCGCCAAGGAGTACAGCCGCTACGGTTCCAACGTGTACAAGCAGGTCTACATCTACGGCAGCCTCGACACCCGCCCGACCGAACTGACCCGCGCCTTCGGCCTGACCTGGGGCGTTGGCGGCTGGCTGCTGACGCCGTTCCTGCAGAAGATCGGTCCTGCCGAGATCGACCGCTTGCGCCAGCGCGTGGCCTCTGAACTGAAGACCACCTTCGCCAGCCACTACACCAAGGTGGTGTCGCTCGCAGAGACGCTCGATCCCGCCAATATCGCCGTCTACAACAAGCGCTCGACCGGCGAGAAATTCCTGATCAACCCGAACAAAGCCGCCTGAGGCCGGGCGGCCTCTTTCATTTAGCAACCGCAATCTCGAAAACGCTGCGTTTCCGGAATCCGGCTTCCATGCGCTTGCATGGTTTTGACCGGGGCGGTAGCTGAGGGGAACGTTCGCAGCTTCATGAGGAATTTTAATGACTCATACCATCGTCACGATCGCCGGCAGCCTCCGCAAGGAAAGCTTTTCGCTCAAGGTCGCCAATGCACTGGCAAAGCTCGCGCCTGCCTCGCTCAAGCTCGAGGTGATGACGCCCCACGGGATTTCCTTCTTCAATCAGGATATCGAGGCCAGCCCGCCGGCGGACTGGCTCGCGTTCCGCGAGAAGCTGCAGAAGTCGGACGGCGTGCTGTTCGTGACGCCGGAATACAATCGCTCGATTCCCGGCGTGCTGAAGAACGCGATCGACGTGGCCTCGCGGCCCTACGGCAAGAGCTCGCTCCTGGGCAAGCCGATCGGCATCGTCTCCAACTCGCCGGGCCCGCTCGGCGGCGTCAACGCAGCCAAGCATTTGCAGAACATTCTGCCGGGCATTTCCGGTCCGATCCTCGGCCAGCCGGAAACCTACCTCACCATGGTCGGCGATGCCTTCAACGATAAGGGTGAACTCGTGAAGGAGTCGCTGCAGAAGGTCCTGGAGCAATATCTTGCCGCCTTCGCAGTCTTCATCCAGAAGCAGAACCGGTAGCATCGACCCCATCGTCGCGAACCCCCGGTCGTCGCTTCCGCTCATCGCAACGCCGGTCGTAAGCCGACCCGTGCCCGGCCCTTAGCACTCCATTAACCGCGTGGCCGCATCTTGGCGGCCATGGTATCGCGTAGTCGCCTCAAATCCTTCCTGACCGGGCTCGCCCTCTACACGATGGCGGGGCTGCTGGTCACCTATTTCGGCGTCAATGCCTATACCGGCAAATACGGCCTCAACGCGCGCCAGGAGCTGGATCAGGAGATCATCGCTCTGACCTCCGAGCTGGCGCGGCTCAAGCGCGAGCGCGCGGAAGGCGAGCAGCGGGTGTCGCTGCTGCGGTCCGGTCAGATCGATCCCGACATGCTGGACGAGCGTGCGCGATTCCAGCTTGATTACGCCAATCCCCGTGACTTGGTGCGGATGGTCCGGCCTGCTGCCGCGAACTGATTTTCTAATTTCAAAATTGCCGTCGTGCGAACACGAAAATGTCGCTCGTTGCAGTGCGGCATAGCAATATTGCCGCGCCTGCGAGCCAATCCTTTCGCGCCCTTTTGAGTTGAGCTAGAGAGGTTTCTCCTAATTCTCTCACCCGGAATTGTTCATGGCCGCACCGAAAAAAGTCACCAAGGATTCAGGTCAGGAAAAGGGAACAAGCTCTGCCCCGGAATTCACCAGAGAACAGGAACTGAAAGCGCTGCGCGACATGCTGCTGATCCGCCGCTTTGAGGAAAAGGCGGGACAGCTCTACGGCATGGGTGCGATCGGCGGCTTCTGTCATCTCTACATCGGCCAGGAAGCCGTCGTCGTCGGCATGCAGATGGCGCTCAAGCCCGGCGACCAGGTCATAACTGGGTACCGCGACCATGGACACATGCTCGCCTGTGGCATGTCCGCAAACGGCGTCATGGCCGAACTGACCGGCCGTCGCGGCGGCTACTCCAAGGGCAAGGGCGGCTCCATGCACATGTTCAGCCTGGAGAAGCACTTTTACGGCGGGCACGGCATCGTCGGTGCGCAGGTCTCGCTGGGCACGGGCCTTGCCTTCGCCAACCGCTATCGCGGCAATGACAACGTCGCGCTCGCCTATTTCGGCGACGGCGCCGCCAATCAGGGCCAGGTCTACGAAAGCTTCAACATGGCGGAGCTGTGGAAGCTGCCCGTGGTCTACGTGATCGAGAACAACCGCTACGCCATGGGTACGTCGGTGTCGCGCGCCTCGGCGCAGGCCGATTTCTCCAAGCGCGGCGCGTCCTTCAACATCCCGGGCAAGCAGGTCGACGGCATGGATGTGCGCGCCGTGAAGGCGGCCGGCGATGAAGCGATCGCCTGGTGCCGCGCCGGCAAAGGCCCCTTCATCCTGGAAATGCAGACCTATCGTTACCGCGGCCATTCGATGTCCGACCCTGCCAAGTATCGCACCCGCGAGGAGGTGGAGAAGGTCCGCCACGATTCCGATCCGATCGAGCAGGTGCGCAATCGCCTGCTCGCGGCCAAGGTCAGCGAGGATGAATTGAAGAAGATCGACGCGGAAGTTCGCGAGATCGTCAACGCCTCGGCCGATTTCGCCCAGAAAGATCCCGAGCCAGATCCGTCCGAGCTCTGGACCGATGTTTATCGCTGAGAGCGCAGTCTTAAGTTTCCCGGAGCCACCATGCCGATTCAAGTTCTGATGCCTGCGCTGTCGCCCACGATGGAGAAGGGCAACCTCGCCAAATGGCTGAAAAAAGAAGGCGAGCCGATCAAGTCCGGTGACGTCATCGCCGAGATCGAGACCGACAAGGCGACGATGGAAGTCGAGGCGACCGACGAAGGCACGCTCGGCAAGATCTTGATTCCCGAGGGCACCGCCGACGTTGCGGTGAACACGCCGATTGCGATGATCCTCGCCGACGGCGAGAACGCCACCGACCTTGCGAAGGCGCCGGCGCCTGCTGCCAAGGCCGCGGAGTCTGCTCCGCCTGCGGAGGCGAAGGCGGAAGCGCCGCAGCCCAAGGCGGCAGCCCATCCGACCGCGCCCGCTTCCGTCAGCGAGCCCGAGCCGGAAGTGCCTGAAGGCACCGAATTCGTCACGCAGACCATCCGCGAAGCGCTGCGCGATGCCATGGCCGAGGAAATGCGCCGCGACGGCGACGTGTTCGTCATGGGCGAGGAGGTCGCCGAATACCAGGGCGCCTACAAGGTCACGCAGGGACTGCTGCAGGAATTCGGCGCGCGGCGGGTGATCGATACGCCCATCACCGAGCATGGCTTTGCCGGCGTCGGCATTGGCGCGGCAATGGCTGGCCTGAAGCCGATCGTCGAGTTCATGACCTTCAATTTCGCCATGCAGGCGATGGACCAGATCATCAATTCCGCCGCCAAGACGCTTTATATGTCCGGCGGACAGATGGGCTGCTCGATCGTATTCCGCGGCCCGAACGGCGCCGCCGCCCGCGTCGCCGCGCAGCACAGCCAGGATTATTCGGCCTGGTACTCGCATATCCCGGGTCTGAAGGTGATCGCGCCGTTCTCGGCCGCCGACTACAAGGGCCTGCTGAAGGCTGCGATCCGCGATCCCAACCCCGTCATCTTCCTTGAGAACGAAGTGCTCTACGGCCACACCGGCGAGGTGCCGAAGCTCGACGACTACGTCGTGCCGATCGGCAAAGCGCGCGTAGTGCGCA
>JAEZEU010000266.1 GCA_023432885.1 Pseudomonadota bacterium
GATCCCGTTCCAGCACATCGTACTGCATCACCTCGCACGTCGCTCCGGCAAGGCGGATTTCGGCAGCGAGGCCCTCTGCTTCCTGGCGGCCTTCGCGATAGGTGATGATGGGATGGCCGCCGCCCGCCGCAATGACCTTGGCGGTGACCTCACCAAGTCCACGCGAGCCGCCGACGATGAGGGCACGCTGGCCTGCAAACGGCTTGCCGGCGATGCGCGCCTCGACCGCGTTGAAATCAGCTTGAGCAGGCGGTCGCGGACGGGCGAAGGCGTCGAGCCGGCCGGTGAGCCCGAGGCCGGCGATATCGATCTCCACCGACCGGAAGCGCGAGTCGGCCTTGCGGACCGCGTAGCCGAGCAAACGCGAGTCATCAGCCGTCCCGTCGCGGGTCACGTCGAGACCTGCGAACAGCGAATGCAGCCCCGGGCAAGCCATCCCCACGATCTGGGATGTGGCCATCAGGCCGCCAACCGCCGCCGGACCAATGGCATCCGAGAGCGCCGGAAAGAGACGCCGGATGTCGTGCTCGGTTGCGGCTGCCACGACAGCGCCGCGCTGATCCGAGATTTGCTCGAACGGCAGATCGGATGGAAGCTCAAATTTCCTGGGTTCGGGAAGCGAGCCTTCTGCGCCCTCTCCTGCAATTTTTCCCAGCCGTGACGACAGCTTTATCGCGGCGATGACAGTGCGGCCGGCGACCACCTCCAGATTTATTGCGGTTTCGGAGCGGCCGGCGATCCGAACATCCGCGAACTCATCAAGAAACAGTGGCTGATGAAAGCGGACCCGGATGTTCCTGATATCGAAGCTCTCGGCGAACAGCGTCCTCTCCAGCGCCCACAGCAGCGTGTGAACGCCATGCACGACCGGCGCGCCCATCTGGGTGCGGCGCGCGAACCGGGCATCCAGATGCAGCGGATTGAAATCGCCCGACAGGCGCGCAAATTCGCGCTGGTCGTTCAGCGTGAAGGCGCGGCTGTCGATGGCAGGACTAGAGGTCATCGATGGCCCGCTTAGCACAGCCGACCACGGCGGGCGCTATCTTCACGGCGTCAAAGTTACCGGAAAGACCGAACAGCCGCTGGAAGCCCGTCACTTCATAACCGCCCTCGCCGATCTGCCGGGGCGTCGGCAGATAGCCGTAGACGGTGCCGAGATAGCCGGCATAGAGCCGCAGCCGCCCCTCGGCGGCCGGCAGCGCGGTATCAAGGATGGCTTGCCACTCCAGCGTGACTTCGGCCGACAGCGCGACCAGCTCAAATCCCGCACCGAGGCGGAGCGCCTGAACGGTCAGCGGCTTGTCCGGCGCGCTGCCGGCAAAGAATTCGGCAAGCGGGATCTGGGCCGCGCTGGCCGACAGTGTCAGCGGCGCATCCGTCTTGTCCGCCGGCTGTCCGGCGATCGCGGTGACGCCGGCCGCAAGGCTCTCGCTCCAGCGCACCCAATCATCGGCCCGGCGCGGCGAAAAGGTCGGGCCGGAAATCAGCTTGCGCAGCAGGACTCGCAGCCGGCCACAGGCGCTTTCCTGCGTTCCGGCCCCTGCCATCTGCGGACTGATGTCTCCACAAAACCCTTGCGCAAACACGCAGGGAATATCGCCCAATCGCTCGCGGAGCGCACGCCGAACCACACCCGGAAAATCGGCGCTGACGACATCGAACGGAATGACCGCCGTCGCGTGACAGGTGTAGTGCCAGATGGCGGCGATGACTGCATCATTATCTGCGCGGCGGAGCAGCAGCACCGTCGCAACCTCGTCCGTCGCTCCTTCCGGATTGGGCGCCATCACGGTGCTGGTCAGCCTGAAACCGTACGTCCGGCCGATTGTGGGAAACGGCCAATGGCGGCGGCGGTTGACGGAATGGCTCAAGCGGCCGCGCTTGATTTCCACCCTGGCCTCGGCAGGCGCTTGCTGCAGGATGCGCTTGACCAGATTCTCGCTGGCCGTAGCGAGGTCCGCAACGAATTGCTCATCGGGAATGCCAAGCGGCGTGCAGGCACGATCGGTTGCCGGCGCAAAATGCGTGTGCGAAGCGAGCAGCATGATCTCGGCCGGCGCGAAGCCATGGACAGCAAGCCCGGCATGGATCGCCTCCTGCAACTCGGAGCCGACGATCATGAGATCGAAGCTGAAGATGAGGCAGCGTCGGCCGCCTGCCTCGAGCAACACCGCCGATATCTCGATTGCATCGAGTACAGTCGAGACGGGCCTCGTGCGCGCCGCGTAACCGGCGAGCCGCACGGGCCGGTTGCGCGGGGTGACGTCGCATGATGCAGATCGTACAAACATGGTCAGGCGGGAACGCTGGCGTCCTGGCGGCGCTGAGCATCCGGCAGGATTCCCGCCATGCGCCAAGCGCGATTCTGACGCCATTGGTCAACCGGGTATACCAGGAAATGGTTGATGGCGATGGAAAGTCCGATCGAGACGATGACCGCAACGTACGCATGGAGGGCGCCTGTGCCCCCTTCACCCAGCATTGCCAATCCAAAGACGCAAATCGGCCAGTGTACGAGGTAAAGCGGATAGGAAAGATCGCCGAACCATTTGTCCCAGCGATGCCGCGTCGAGAAATCGAACAAGGCCGGCAGGAGCAGGCCGACCAGCGCATACATCTGATGCTGATGCTGGCTGAAATATTTCGGCAGCGAGATCGCCGTCAGGGCGCAGGCGACGGCGATCGACAGCGACAGGG
>JAEZEU010000307.1 GCA_023432885.1 Pseudomonadota bacterium
ATGCCTGCTTTCTCGAGACTGCGCGCGGCCAGCCGAACGAGGTGGCCGAATTGCAGGTGACCGAAGAGGGGCACATCGATATCAAGGTCGGCACGCATTCGAACGGCCAGGGCCATGAGACGACCTATGCGCAGATCGCGGCAGATTGTCTCGGTCTGCCGCTCGGCTTGTTCCAGTTCCGGCAGGGCGACACCGACGATCTCGACAGTGGAGGGGGGCACGGCGGCGCGCGCTCCATGCACCAGGGCGGCACCGCCGTGGTGATGGCGGCCGAAGGGCTGATTGACAATGCGCGGCGGCTGGCCGCGCGTTTGCTGCAGACCGGCGTCGAGGGCATCAGTTACGAAGCGGGCATGTTGCGCGTCGCTGCGAGCGGACAGGAGATCAGCCTGGAGGAGGTGGCGCGCGCGTCCTGGGAGACGCCAGGCGACGACATCGCGCCAGGGCTCACTCACAAGGCGACGCATATGTGCGACCGCTACACCTTTCCGAACGGCTGCCATCTTGCCGAGGTCGAGATCGACCCTGACACAGGCGAGGTGACACTCGACCGCTACGTTATCTTCGACGACTTCGGCCGACTGCTCGACCCGCGCCTCACGCTGGGCCAAGTCCATGGCGGCGTGGCGCAGGGCATCGGCCAGGCCCTGTTCGAACTTGCAGCGTACGATGCGGATACCGGCCAGCTGCTCACGGGTTCGCTGATGGATTACGCTCTGCCGCGCGCAGGCGATATACCCGCCTTTGAGGGGGCCTTGATGCCGGATTTTCCCAGCCGCGCCAACCGCCTCGGTGTCAAAGGCAGCGGTCAGGCCGGCGCCATCGCCTCGCCCGCCACGGTCATGAACGCCGTGATGAACGCCCTCGCGCCGCTCGGCGTGAGCCATCTCGATATGCCCGCGACACCGGAGCGGGTATGGCAGGCGATACGGGCGGCGCAGGCGTGAACGAAGGGTAATGTCGTTACGCGCGGTATCGCAGCGATAGCGCGCCATGCTATATCGAAAAGTGATCAGGATGGTCGCCGTGGGGCTCGTTGCAACCAAAGAGGGATCACTATGTCTGATGCAGCCTTATCGTCTTCGACGGTAGGCCGGCGAGCGGAAGTAAGCGAAACGCTGCGAGTGCCATCAGCGATGCTTACCCGTCTGTTTGAGATCGCACCGACGCTTACTCGGCGCAAATTCGCGAAAGGCGGGTCGCTGTATAGGCAGGGCGAAACTGGCACAAATGTTTATGTCGTCATCTCCGGCCGCATCGGGATCGCGATGCTGGGCGCCGCAGGGCAGGAGTTGATGATCGATATTGTCGGGACAGGGGCGCTTTGCGGCGAAGGCGCGGCCTTCGACGGCCTGCCGCGCTTTTCGAGTGCGAGCGCGCTCGAGGCGAGCGAGGTGCTGGTCGTTCCGGTAGCCGAGTTCTGCAAGCTGATGTCGGCCGATGTGGAACTGGCGGCGTTGATTGCGCAGAACATTGCGCTGAAGCAGCGCACGCTGGCGAGCCGCCTGGTGCAGGTGGCGCAGGCCTCGCCGGAGGCGCGGATCACCGAGTTGCTCTCACAGATCAGCTTTCCGGATTCTCCGGCGATCATGCTGACACATCAGCAGATCGCAAACTTGATCGGCGCCTCGCGGATCACGGTCACGCGCGCGATGCAGAAGTTGCGGCGCGAGGGTACGGTTCGCTGCAAGCGCGGCCGTTACGAACTGGTGCGTCCGCAAGCCGTCTCTCTCGCGAATTAGCCCGCGGTCCAAATCGGATCGCAGATCGTCAGTCCGCTGTGTATGGCGATACAGCCTCGTTCTCGCTACCCGTCGTAGCCTGTCTCCACGACAGAGAGGGCGACCATGGACGCAGCACGCACAGCTCCATCCTTTCGGCAGATGATGGGCCGCTTCACCACGGGCGTAGCCGTGATACTCACGGCAGGCCGTGACGGTCCCGTGGGAGCGACCGTCAACTCGCTGACGTCGCTGAGCCTTGATCCGCCGCTTCTGCTGTTCTGCGCGGGCAATGCGAGCCGCACCGGTGCTTGTGTGATCGAGCGGGGTCTGTTCTCCGTCAACATCCTGACTGCTGCGCAGCAGGACGTGTCAGGCTATTTCGCAGGCAAGGGCGAAGGCTGGGACGCCGCGCGTTTCCGCCGCCATGGCGACTGGCTCGCCATTCCCGACAGCAACGGCGCGTTGTTCTGCGAGGTGCTCAACGTCTATCCCGGCGGCGATCATCGCATCATCGTCGGCCGGGTCAGGGATATCCTGGCGCCGGAATCCGCCGAGCGTCCGCTTGTCTATCATGAGGGCCGCTACAGCCGGCTGGCGCCTGAGTACTCGGCCGCCTGACCCAACAGCAGGATGTGTCCCTCCAATATCGCGATCCGGCCCTGTTCGCGAAGCCGCTGCAGCGTCCGCGTCACGGTCACGCGCGACGTTCCCGTCATGGCGGCGATCTGCTCGTGGGTGAGCTGGGTCACCAGCAAGCGTCCCCTGGGATGTTCGATCGCAAACATCTCTTCCAGGCGGGTCAACAGCTCCATGATGCGTTCCTGCGGTTCGCGCGAGGTCAGGTGCTTCAGGCGGATCGCAAGCACGCGCTGCTTCAGACTGGCGACGCGCAGCAGCGAGCTTGCAAATTCGGGATGCTCGCGGAATGCTGCGCCCAGCCGAGTCGTATCGAATTCGATGGTTTCGGTGTCTTCGACTGCGACTGCGCTCGAGAACCGGGGCAGGCCGTCGAACGCCGCGCCTTCCCCGCAGATGGTATTGGGTCCCATCAGCTCCAGCACGACCTCCGCGCCGTCGACGCGGTAAATCGAGATCTGGACCAGTCCCTTCAGCACGAAATAAAAACAGCTCGAGATTTCGCCCTGCTCATAGAGCACCGTGTTCTTCTTGAATTTGCGGCGCCGGCCATAGGCGGCGTGGCCGGTGAGCATCTCTACGAGCTCGCGGTCGATCCGCCATGTCCCAAGCGTTTTCTTCGACGTGCGGCTCATGAGCATACGGCTCTGTAGCGTGAAAAGTCTGCCGAGCTCGTATAGGGCGATACAGCGCCCGAACAGGACCCGGTCTAGCGTCAGTTTCAGCAACTTCCCCCGGAGGTACCCATGTCGTCAATGGCGCCGGTCCAGGCCAAGCGTGAAGAGGATGCCGATCCGGCCGCCGCGGTCCTCGCTCGAGCCGAAGGGACGGAGCAATGGCTACGCGGCAAGGCGGCCGAGATCGAACAGCGGCGATCCTTGCCGCCCGAAGTCATCGAGCGCCTGGTCGATGACGGATTGTTCCGCATCACCCAGCCAAGTCGCTATGGCGGGCTCGGTCTCGAGCCGCGCGCGGCCTGGGAAGCCACCTATGCTATCGCCCGCGGCTGCTCGTCGACGGCCTGGATACTCGGTCTGTCGAGCGCGAATGTGGTGATGATCGGAAAGTTCTCCGACCAGGCGCAGCGCGACGTCTTCCTTTCCGGAAGGCCGACGATCGTGTCCTTGTTGACCGGCGGCGTCGGTTCGGACATCGAGGTCGAGCATGTCGAGGGCGGCATGCTCCTGAGCGGACGCTGGCGTTATGCATCCGGGATCGATGTCGCCACCTGGGCCGGATTGCTGGTTCCGGTGCCGATCGACGGCCAGGCCGTGATGCATGTCGTGCTGGTGCCGGCGCATGAATTTGCCGTCGACCACCAGAGCTGGAACGTGCTTGGCATGCGCGGTACGGGCAGCAAGGACATCGCGCTGACGAAGACCTTCGTTCCCGCGCATCGCTGGATGAACTGGCAGGTGCTGCAGGAGGGCGGCCGTCATCCGACCTGTCCGCATCACGGCCCGATCAGCGACGCGCCGCTCAACGCCATCAACGCGATGTCGACGCTCGCGCCGACGCTGGGCGTTGCCTCCGCCGTCGCTGAAGAATTTCGAGCGATCGTCAAGAAGAAGGTCAGTCCCGCCGCACAAAAGGTGCTGGTCGAGGATCGCGTTGCGCAGATCGAGGCAGCGACGGGTGAGGCTACGCTTGCCATCCTGCGCCGTGCGCTGCTTGACGACGCGGACCTTATCGTGCGTGAAGCCGGGCGTGCCGGCAGCGTCGGTCTGCTTGAGCGGGCAGCGATGCGCACCCGCATTGCCGTGGCCTCACGTCTTGCGCTGCAGACGGCACAGCGGCTATTCGCGGGTCTCGGCAGCTCCGTGCTTCCGACCGGAACCCGGATTGAGCGGCTGTTCCGCGACGTCCATGCCATGAGCACGCATATGCTGCTGCAGCAGGAGGCCATTGGCGAGCTGTACGGCAAGCTGCTGCTTGATCTTCCGTTGCCGCCGACGGCGCGCATTTAGAACCACAGGAGATCAGAGAATGAAGAAAGAGGCCATCCAGTCCGCCAATCCGATCTTCGCGACCAAGGACGGATCGACCATCTTCAAGAAGTTCGGCTATTCGCCCGCGGTGCGTGCCGGTGACTTCATCTACGTCGCCGGTCAAATCGGGCTGAATCCGGACGGCTCGATGCCCGAGGATGACGAGGGGCAGATCGTCAATGCCTTCGACCGGCTCAAGATCGTCATCGAAGAGGCGGGTGCCTCGCTCGACGACATCGTCGAGCTCGTCAGCTATCACGTCGGCCTGCAAGGCCACCTCGCACGCTTCGTCGAGATCAAGAGCCGCTACATCCGCGAGCCCTTTCCGACCTGGACCATTCTGGAGATCGCAGGATTGGCCCGCCCTGGTCTTATGATCGAGATCAAGGCGGTTCTCTATGCGCCGCGGTGAGCGGGTGGCCGGCCCCCCAGGAATTTGGCGCTTGGTAGCGGGTGATACAGACAACGCCCGCAGGGTGGGTAACGTCCTCTGAGAATTCAGGAAATAGGGAGACGGCCATGACCGGCGGTCGGATCAAGGACATCGCCAATATCCAGAAGCTCGGGCACATCGAGTTCCGGACGACTGACCTCGACAGGGCGCGAAATTTCTACGTCGACTTGATCGGTCTGCATGAGACAGATCGGGACGAGAACCGGGTCTATCTGCGCTGCACGGAGGACCGGCAGCACCATACTTTCGTGTTGCGCAAGGCCGAGAGTGCCGGTGTGGGCAGCATTGGCTTCCGCGTCTCCAGCGAAGCGGACCTCGACCGCATGAAGGTGCGCTTTGAGGAACTCGGCCTGCCCGTGCGCTGGGCGGGCAACGACATGCTGGGGCAGGGGCGTACCCTGCGCATGCAGGATCCGCTCGGTTTCGTCGTCGATTACTACGCCGAGATGGCAAGCGTCCCCTGGATGGTGCAGAGCTACCATCTGCATAAGGGCGCATCTCCGACCCGCATCGACCATGCCAACGTCCTCACTCCCGACGCCCAGGCCGGGTATGAGTGGTACACCAAAGAACTCGGCTTCGGTTGCGCCGAATATACCGAGTCCGAGCCGCCGGATACGCGGATCTGGGCGAGCTGGCTCTATCGCAAGGCGACCGTGCACGACATCGCCGTGATGACAGGCGCGGGACCCGCTGCCCATCACGTTGGCTTCTCGCTGCCGGAGCCCATGGGCATCATCCGCGCCTGCGACATGCTCGCCGGTGCTGGCTATGCCGACGGCATTGAACGCGGGCCCGCGCGCCACGGTATCTCCAACGCGCTGTTCGTCTATGTGCGAGACCCCGACGGCAACCGCTTCGAGCTTTACACGGGCGATTACCTGACCGGCGACATGTCGGCGGAGCCGATCCGCTGGAGCCTCAACAATCCGGTGCGCCAGACTTTCTGGGGCGCCCCGCCGCCGCGCCGCTGGTTCGAGGAGTCCATGGCCGTGGAAACGTTCGACGGCTCGGCGATGCAGCCGACCAAACCGCCGCTGCTGCCGCCGGTGCCGAACTACGTTATCGATTAGTCTGCATAACAAAGAAGGGTAGGAATGATGAAGAAAATCTCCATCGCAGCCGCCGCACTGATGATGTCGGCGATGGCTGCCGGCGCTGCCGACAAGCCGGAACTGCGTATCGGGTCGGTGGTCGCCATGACCGGTCCGGCATCGGCGCTCGGCGTGCCCGAGAAGAACGCGCTCGAACTGCTGCAGGAGCAGATCGCCTCGGATACGAGCTTGCCGTTCACGGTGAAATTCATCACCTATGACGATGCGTCCGATCCGACCAAGGCGGTCAACAGCGTCCGCAAGCTGATCACGGAGGACAATGTCCACGTCGTGATCTGCTGCTCCACGACGCCTACCTCTATGGCGATCATTGAAACCGTGACCCAGGCGAAGGTGCCGAACATCTCGCTTGCGCTCGGCCAGAGCGTGATCGAGCCGGTCAAGGACCGCTACTGGATATTCAAGACGCCGAGCACCGACCAGCTCCAGGTGCAGGTCCTCGTCGACGACATGGTCAAGCGTGGTATCAAGAAGGTCGCGTTCCTCGGTCTCGAGGATTCCTTCGGCGAAGGCGGATGGGTTGCGCTGCAGACCGTCGCCAAGGCCAAGGGCGTCGAGATCGCCGCCGCCGAGCGTTTCGCGCGCACCGACACGAACTTCACCCCGCAGGCGCTGAAGGTGCGGCAGGCCAACCCCGGCGCTGTCTACATTCACGCCATCCCGCCGTCCTCGGCGCTGGTTCACCAGGCGCTGAAGCGCGTGGGCTACACCGGACCGATCTATCACTCGGGCGGATCCGCCAATAATGCGTTCCTCTCGATCGGCAAGGCCGACGTCGAGGGTGCGCTGCTCGGCACCACGCCCGTGCTGGTCTACGCTGACTTGCCGGACAGCAATCCGTTGAAGGCTGTCATCACCAAATTCGCCGCCCTCTATGAGAAGCGGTTCAACGTGCCGAAGGTCGATATCTTCCCGGGCCAGTCATGGGATGCGGGCAATATCGCGATCCTTGCGGCGTCCAACGCCTTGAAGGGCGGAGCCAAGCTCGACAATGTCGAGGCGTTCCGCGCGGCGCTTCGCGACAAGCTGGAAGGCATCAAGGAGTTCGTCGCAGTAGGCGGCATCTTCAACTATTCGCCAACCGACCACCTCGGACTTGACCAGCGCTCGACCTTCATCTCAGAAGTCAAGAACGGCCAATTCCGCCTCTACAATGCCAAATAGGGCATGATCGACACCGCTCTCTTTCTGCTGGTCGATGGTCTGACCAACGGCCTTATCTATGCGCTCCTGGCGCTCAGCCTTGTGCTGGTGTTCACCGTCACGCGGGTGGTGAACATCGCACAAGGCGAGTACGTCATGCTGGGCGCGCTGACTCTTGCCGATCTCCTGCAGGGCCGGATGCCGGGAACGCTGTACCTCCTGATCGGCGGTCTTGCCCTCTGCATCCTGCTCGACGCCGGCCGGTGGCGGCGCGACTGGCGCGGTGCACTCTTGTTCGCGGCCGGCCTCGTCGTGATCGCAGTGGCGGCTGCATTGATCACCCGTCTCGCGCTTTCGCTGCAGTTCCCAGTTATCGGCATGATGGCGGTTGCACTTCTGCTGGTCGCTCCGCTTGGTGTCCTGATCTATCGCTTCACCGTGCATCCCATCCCTGATGCCAACACCATTGTGTTCGTCATCATCTCCGTCGGCGTAGCGATGGCGGTGCAGGGGCTTGGCCTGCTGATCTGGGGCGCCAATCCCTATCCGGTCGAACCGATCGCCGCCGGCGGCTTGATGGCGGGACCGGTGTTCATCCCCTACCAGGCCGTGGCGATCATGGTCGTGGCGCTGCTCTCGATGGGCGGGCTCTACCTGTTCTCGGAGTTTACGCTGATCGGGAAGGCGCTGCAGGCCTCCGCCATGAACCGGGTTGGGGCTCAGTTCTGCGGCATTCCGGTCAACCTTGCCGGCGGATTGGCGTTCCTGCTTGCCGCCGCCTTCAGTGCGCTCAGCGGCATGCTGCTCGCACCGCTGATCACCGCCAACTACGAAATGGGCTTCATGGTGGGACTGAAGGGCTTTGTCGGCGCTGCGATGGGCGGACTCGTCGATTATCCGTTGTCGCTTGCCGGCGTGATGATCGTCGGCGGCCTCGAATCGGCGTCCTCTTATCTCGCAAGTGCATATCGTGACGTGCTGGTGTTCAGCCTGCTCATTCCGATCCTGCTCTGGCGCAATGCCCGGCAACGCGAGAACACGAGGTAGCCGTGCCGCGCAGAACGCTTCTTGCCCTCGCGGCGAGCCTCATCCTCCTCGGCGCACCGTGGCTGCTGCCGCCGTTCTATGTCGGCATCTTCGCTTATGCGGGCATCTATGCGCTCGCGGCGATCGGTCTCGTGCTTTTGCTGCAGGCCGGCCAGATCTCGCTTGGTCAGGCTGCCTTCATGGGCCTCGGCGCCTACGGCTCGGCGCTGGTGGCGCGCGCCTACGGCATCGACAGCGTCTTCACGTTGATCTTCAGCATTGCCGCGACCGCGCTGGTCGCCGCCCTGATCGGCTACATCACGCTGCGTCTACGCGGCCATTATCTGCCGCTGGCAACGCTCGCCTACGGCATTGCGCTCGCGAGCGGGTTCACCGCCTGGCATGACGTCACCGGGGGCGCCTCCGGTCTCGACAAGATTCCGCCGCTGGGCCTGTTCGGCTACACGTTGACCGACGATCGCCTCTATACGCAGCTGATCTGGGGCATCGTGCTGCTGGCCGTGCTCGGTCTTGCGCGCCTGCGCAACTCGCGCATCGGCCGGGCGATTGCGACGCTGGAGTCGCATGACGGCATGGCGCGCAGCTTCGGCATCGATACCACCGTGCTCCGGATCAAGGTCTTCGTGTTCTCCGCCGTGCTGGCGGCGCTGGCAGGCGGGCTCTATGTGCACCTGCTTCGTTTCGTCAGCCCGTCGCCGTTTTCGCTGCTGACCTCGTTCAAGCTTCTCATCATGGCGGTGGTCGGCGGGCCCGCCAGCGCCATCGGCGGCGTGGTCGGCGCGCTGACGCTGGAGAGCGCGCAGTGGGCCTTGCAGGATCTGCTCGCACGTTGGGGCGCCACGGGGAATCTCGAAGTCATCGTGTTTGGCGTCATCCTTGTCGTGATGCTGCTGAAATGGCCGCAAGGCTTGTCCCCGGCGCTCGAAAAGCTGCTGCCGAAGGCGAAGGCTCGCCGCAGCGACGGCGCGCCGCTGCCGGTGCGCACGCTGCCGGCCGATCGCACCGATTTGTTGCTGGAGCTGAAGGGCATCGGCATCAATTTCGGCGGATTGCAGGCACTGGCCGACGTGGACATGCAGCTCAAGCGCGGGGAATTCGTCGGCCTGATTGGTCCCAACGGCGCCGGCAAGACGACGCTGTTTGCGATCATTTCCGGCCTGCTGCGCCAGAGCAGCGGCACGGTAACCCTGTTCGGCGGCAACATGCCGCAGAGCCATTCGATCGTGCGCGAAGGAATGGCGCGCACCTTCCAGCACGTCCAGCTGGTGCCCACGCTGTCCGTGCTCGACAATGTCGCACTCGGCGCCTATTGGCGCACGTCGTCCGGCTTCATGCGCGGCCTTCTTGCGCTCGACGACGCGGAGAACGCGCGGGTGCTGGCGAGCGCGCGCGCCGTGCTGCGCCGTGTCGGGCTGGAGGCCGAGGCCGAGCTTGCCGCCGGCAGCCTGCCGCTCGGCAAGCAGCGGATCGTCGAGATCGCCCGCGCGCTGCTCGCCGATCCGCAAATCCTGCTGCTTGACGAGCCCGCTGCCGGCCTGCGCTTTCAGGAGAAGCTGATGCTGGTGAGGATCCTGCGCCAGCTCAATGCCGAGAACGTCACGATCCTGCTCGTCGAGCACGACATGGAGCTCGTCATGGGGTGCGTGGAACGGCTCGTCGTGCTCGACCGCGGACGCATCATCGCGGAAGGCCCGCCTAAGGACGTGCAGGCAAATCCGGCCGTGATTTCGGCCTATCTTGGTGGCGCGCGTGACAAAGCTGCTTGAAGTATCCGCCTTGACGGTCGGCTACGGCGAGGCGGTCGCGCTCGATGCGATCTCTTTTGACGTGGCGCGCGGCGAGTTCGTCACCTTCATCGGTCCGAACGGTGCCGGCAAGACCACGCTGCTCAACAGCCTCATGGGCGTGCTGCGCCAGAAGTCCGGTACGGTATCCTTCAAGGGAGAAGATCTCAGGGACCTGAAGCCGGAGACGCGCGTGGCGCGCGGCATCGTCATCGTTCCGGAACGGCGCGAGCTGTTTCCGCAATTGTCGGTCGAGGACCATTTGCGGCTTGGCGCATTCCTGCGCCGCCGCGAAGGCCGGGCAAAGATCGACGCCGGGCTCGAGCGCATCTATGCGCTGCTGCCGAAACTGATGGAGCGGCGGCGGCAGCTTGCCGGTACCCTGTCGGGCGGCGAGCAGCAGATGGTGGCGGTGGGCCGGGCGCTGATGTCGGAGCCGCAACTCTTGATGCTCGACGAGCCTTCGATCGGGCTTGCTCCGCGGATCACCGAAGAGATTTTCGAGACGATTGCCCGGCTCAAGGCCGATGGCATGACTGCGATCATCGTGGAGCAGAATGCGCATCTCGCATTCTCCGTCGCCGACCGCGGCTTCGTGCTCGAAGTGGGCAACGTTGTCGCCTCGGGCATGGCGGACGAACTGCGCCAGGATCCGCGCGTGCTTGCCGCCTATCTCGGCGCGGGGGATCGCTACCGCGACGCATAATTCACGCCAAACAAAAGGAAATCATCATGGCACGTACCGTCGTCGTTCCGCCAACGGGCCTGCGCCCCGGCATTCCCTATTCGCCGGCCATCCGCTGGGACAAGCTGCTGTTCATCTCGGGCCAGACCGGCTCCGATCCGGTGACGCGCGAATTCCCGGCCGACATCAAGGCGCAGACCCGCATCGCGCTGGAGAACGTCAAGGCGCTGGCGGAAGCCGGCGGCGCGTCGCTGGATACGGCGCTGAAGATGACCATCCACATGACCGACATGCTCAACGAATTCGGCGCGATGAACGAAGTGTTTCGTGAATTCTTCCCGAAGGACCCGCCGTCGCGCACCACCGTCGGCGTGGCGCATCTGGCGCGCGCCGGCCTGAAGATCGAGATCGACATGATCGCCGTGGTGAAGGATGCCGTCTAGGGGGACAAGCCTGCTGCTGCGCGGCGGGAGGATCGATCCCGCCGCGGACGGCGCGCCGCGTGACAGCATTCTGATCGAGGGCGATCGCATCGCCTGGATCGGCGAGGCGCGCGATGCGCCGCGCTCCGGCCAGGTGATCGATCTCCAGGGCAGCCGGGTCGTTGCCGGACTGACGGACGCCCATCTGCATCTCTTCATGCGCGCCCAGGAGCTGCTCAACCTCGGGCTTGGTCCGGCGACGACGTCGATTCCGGCACTGCTCGAACGTGTGCGGGCGGCGTGTGCAACCGCCGCGCCCGGCCGATGGGTGTTGTCCGCCGATTACAGCGAGCAGTTCCTTGCCGAGCGGCGGCATCCGACCCGCTCTGAGCTCGATGCCGTCTCGCCGGGACATCCCGTGCTGCTGCGGCGCACGGGCGGGCATCTGTCCGTCGCCAATTCCGCTGCGCTCGCGCTGGCCGGGTTCGATTTCAAGACGCCGGACCCGCCAGGCGGCACGATCGAAAGGGCAGGTGGTGAGCTGACCGGCGTGCTCACCGAGAACGCCGCCGACATGGTGGCGGCCCTGATCCCGCCGCCGTCGCCGGCGCAAACCGTGGAGGCGATCCGCAAGGTCGCCGCAGAGTGCCTGAGTCTCGGCATCGTCGCTGCGGTCGAGGCGGCCGTCGGGTTCAACAACGGCTTTGATGTCGAGTGGAAGATCTGGCAGGCGCTGAAGGAGGCGGGCGGCCTACCGCTGCGCATGGGATTCATGCTGCGCATTGATCCCGCCGAGGCGCGCCGGCTGAACCTCCGTCCGACCGGCCACGATGACTATTGGCAGGTACGCACGCTGAAATTCTTTGTCGACGGCATCATCGGCGCGCGCACGGCAGCGTTCAGCGAACGCTATGCCGACCGTGATACCAAAGGGTTCCTGATGGAACAGGCGGCCGATCTGCGCGCCAAGGTGATCGAGGCGCATGTTCTCGGCTGGCAGCTTGCCGCTCACGTGATCGGCGATCGCGCCATCGCGCACTGGCTGGACTGCCTCGAGGCGGCTGCCGCAGCGGGGCCATCGCCGGAGCGCCACCGCCTGGAGCACTTTGCGGTGCCCGACAACGGTGCGATGGAGCGGGTGCGCCGCCTCGGTGCGATCGTCGTGCCGCAATACGGTTTTCTGCATCGGCTCGGCACTTCATTTGCGGCGGCCGTCGGCCCGGACCGCGCGCAACGGCTTTATCCGGGCAGAAGCGTGCGACAGGCGGGCGTCACGATCGCCGGCAGCTCGGACCATCCGATCGGTCCCTTGTCGCCCTATCCGGCGATCGCAGCAGCGGCGAGCCGAACGACTTCCACCGGACTCGTTCTGAACGCAGCGGAAAGCCTTTCTCCACGGGAGGCCCTCACGGCCTATACGGAGGGCGGCGCGTTCGCCATGGGCCACGAGCAGCGGCGCGGCCAGCTGCGGGCGGGAATGCTCGCGGATATCGCCATACTCGATCGTGACATTCTCGCGGGCGATGCGGTCGACATCGCCGCAACGCGAAGCCGATTGACCGTGGTGGGAGGCAAGATCGCCTATTCGGATGGAACGCTGGCGGGGTAATGGCACCTATGCCGAAATTAATCGACAGGGGGCTCTTCAAAAACTATTTAACATGTTAAGTTGATTTGCGAGCCGGAACGCCGGCTATTGATTGGAGAGCCCGATGAACAAGCCCGTCGCCAACGCGCTGACCGAAAATATCCGCAAGGCCCAGCAGTATCTGGCGCGATTCACGAGCTCTGCCGTGCCGCATCGGATCGCGGGCGAGAACGTTGTCGGCAATGCGACGTTCGAGAATTTCGACCCGGCCGACAATTCGGTGCTGTGCCAGGTGTCTTCGGGCGGCGCACACGAGATTGATCTTGCCGCCCGCGCCGCCGAGGATGCGTTCAGGGTCTGGAAGGACGTGCCGGGCGAGCGCCGTCGTGCATTGCTGCATCAGATTGCGGACAAGATCGAGGCGAGGGCGGACGAGATTGCCCTGGTGGAAAGCACCGACAGCGGCCAGGCCATACGCTACATGGCCAAAGCCGCGCTGCGCGGCGCGGAGAATTTCCGCTTCTATGCGGACAAGGCGCCCGAAGCGCGCGACGGCCTTTCCCTGCCGACCGAAACGCATCTCAACTACACGATCCGGCAACCGATCGGACCGGTGGGCGTCATCACGCCATGGAATACCCCGTTCATGCTGTCGACGTGGAAGATTGCGCCGGCGCTGGCGGCCGGCTGCACGATCGTGCACAAGCCGGCTGAGTGGAGCCCGCTGAGCGCCGTGATCCTCTCGGAAATCATGAGCGAAGTGTTCGAGGGCGCCGGTCTTCCCAAGGGCATCGTCAACCTCGTTCATGGTCTGGGCGAATCCGCCGGAAAGGCTCTGACCGAACACCCTGCCATCAAGGCGATCGCCTTTGTGGGCGAGTCGATCACCGGCAGCCACATCATGGCGCAGGGGGCGATGACCCTGAAGCGCGTGCATTTCGAACTCGGCGGCAAGAACCCCGTGATCGTGTTCGACGATGCCGATCTTGACCGTGCGCTCGATGCCGTACTGTTCATGATCTACAGCCTCAACGGCCAGCGATGCACCTCGTCGAGCCGGGCCCTCGTGCAGCGGTCGATCTATGCCGATTTCACGGCGAAGCTGAAGCAGAGGGTGGAGAAAATCACCGTCGGACATCCGCTCGATCCCGCGACCGAACTCGGCCCGCTGATTCACCGGCGTCACGCCGAGAAGGTGCTCAGCTACGCTGACCATGCGAGAGCGGACGGTGCGCAAGTCGCCACGGGAGGCACCCGCGCGCTCGAGGGCAAGGGCAACTTCGTTTGCCCGACGCTGTTTACCGGCGCGGCCAATTCGATGCGCATCGCACAGGAAGAGATTTTTGGTCCCGTGCTGACCGCGATACCATTCGAGGATGAAGCCGATGCGCTACGCATCGCCAACGACGTCCGCTACGGGCTTGCCGCCTATATCTGGACGGGCGACGTCGGTCGCGCGCACCGCGTTGCGCAAGGCGTGGAAGCCGGCATGGTCTGGGTCAATTCGGAGAACGTTCGTCACCTGCCGACGCCGTTCGGCGGCGTCAAGGCCAGCGGCATCGGCCGGGACGGCGGCGACTACGCCTTCGAGATCTACATGGAACAGAAGAATATCGCGGTCGGTCTCGACAAGCACCGCGCGCCGAAGATTGGCGTCTGATCGGGCGGAGGGAAGGGGATGGATAGTCGTTTGCCGGGTTTCGATCCCACGCTGCTGGCCGCGATCCGGCCGGACGCAAAAATCTACGAGCTGTCACATGCGATGGCGCCGTCGATGCCCGTCTACCATCAGCATATTCCCTTCAGCCTCGCATTGCACCGCCGCCACGGCGATCCGCACCCGAAACCGCGGGAGGACGGCTCGAGCTTCGCCAATGAGGTGATCGTCACGTCGGGTCACTCGGGCACCCATATCGATGCGCTCGGACATTTCTCGCGCAACGGCTGCCTGCACGGCGGCATCAAGGTCTCCGAGGTCGAGACACGCGACGGCTACCGCGAGCACAACGCGGCCGACATTCCGCCGATCGTCCAGCACGCGGTCATCCTCGATGTCGCGGCGGCAAAGGGCGTCGAATACCTGGGACCGGCCGAGGAAATTCTCGTTGACGACCTCGAACGGGCTTTGGCGCTGTCGAATGCCGAAATCCGCAACGGCGACGCCGTGCTGATCCGCACCGGCTGGTCGAAACATTGGACGGATGCGGAGACCTTCATCGGCCGCCGTGGCGGGATGCCCGGTCCGGGCGAGAAGGCGGCGCGATGGCTGGTTGAACGCGGGGCGAGGCTGGTGGGGTCGGATACGCCCGGCTTCGAATGCCTGCCGACACCCGGCGTTTCGGTTCACGCCATCATGCTGGTCGATCACGGCATTCACATCATGGAAAACCTCAATCTCGAAGAGATCGCGCCGCTGCGGTTTCCAAGATCAGTGTTCATCGCGCTGCCATTGCGCCTTTCGGGCAGTACCGGTTCTCCGATACGGCCGATTGCGATTGTGTGAACCCGCGAGATCGCGGAGTTGGGGCGCGAGAACCCAACTTCGTCGCGACGTCAGCCTGGCTGCAACAGCAACTGTGAGCGCCAGCCATCCAATCCAGGCAGGCCGATCGGCTATCCGATAGACGGCACAATTTAGCTCCGTCGAGCCGCCTCGTTCGGACCATCGTCTTAAGCTGTCAGATAGTATGCGCCCTTACCGACGCTGGCTGGGGAACCTGGATTCGAACCAAGACAAACAGAGTCAGAGTCTGTTGTGCTACCGTTACACCATTCCCCAATGAAATACCCATTAAATTCAATAGCTTATGGGGCTATCCGGGTAAATCACGTGCGGCGGGAACAGGACAAATCACTGCCCGCTGGTGGCAGCGTTCTACTCGCTTGATCTGGCTCTTGGCAAGCGCGGAAAGCGGGGGACTTTGCGAGGGAAGCAAGGCTTCCGGGCGCGGGACCCGGGTGCAGGCCGCTTCGGCGGGTTATGCTTTGCCGATCAGACCCAAGCATTGATGAGGCCATCGTGAATAAACCAGGGCGGCTTTCGCCGTTTCAAGCTATTCGATCAATCGACTACACCGTCATCTTCGTACGCGACATGACCGCGATGCGCCGCTTCTATGAGGAGGTCCTTTGCTTCCCGCCGGTGCGCGAGCTCTCGCCGGGCTGGATCGAATACCAGATCGGCGGCAACACTCTGGCGCTGGCGCGGCCAAGCCTGACGGCGACGGACACGCCGGCGCCCGCCGGCAGCGCCTCGCTTCAGCTCGCCTTCAAGGTCGCTCCGCCCGAAGTCGATCAATGCGCCGACGAGCTTGCCCGCCACGGCGTCGCGCTGGTCTCGCCGCCGACCAACCAGTCTTTCGGACATCGCACGCTGTTCTTCAGAGATCCCGACGGCAACCTGCTGGAAGTGTATGCGGAGATTTAGCGGGCGGAATCTGCGCTCACGAGGGGCGAAAGCCTTCCCACCGCCGCGCGCAACGGACCCGCACGAGGTTCTGCTTGTGCAACCGGCGAAGAAGGGCCGTCGCTGCGCTCTTCGCGCTGACTTAAGTCATTCGGCGGCCTGCTTCACTTCGTGATCGTGCGCGTGATTGCCGCCTGACGAGCGGCCCCAGCGCGAGAATGCGCCGGAGAGCCGGTCGAGATAGAGATAGACCACCGGGGTCGTGAACAGCGTCAGCGCCTGGCTGACGATGAGACCGCCGACCATGGCGTAACCGAGCGGCTGGCGGATTTCCGCCCCTGTTCCGGTGCCGAGCATCAGCGGCACGCCGCCGAGCAGCGCGGCCATGGTCGTCATCATGATC
>JAEZEU010000068.1 GCA_023432885.1 Pseudomonadota bacterium
ACACGATCCCGATGTACTCGCAGACCGGCCTGATGGATCCCAAGGGTGCCGCCGCCGTGCTCGCCGTCTTCAGCGAGGGCTCGCCGGAGGTGGCAAAGGCCGGCATCGACGTCAGCAAGACCTACACAAACGCCTTCGTCGAGAGGGCGAAGATGAACACGGGCACGAACAGCAAGTAGCATTCGCTGTCGTGGAGCCGCTGTCCATCCATCGCGTCACCGAGCTTGACCTGCCGGTGACGGCGCGAGCGTGGCCGTTTGCCGAAGCGCGGCGCGCGGAGATCTCGGCCCACTTCGCCGCCCGGCAGCGGCAACGTTCCCATCTCTGGAATGGCCGCGTGCTGATCGGCACCGCGCCGGTGTTCGCCGCCGAGCGGCTCAGCGCCCGCTATTTCGAAGTCGACTTCGCAAGCTTCCTCGCCTGGCGCGACTGGGGCTTTCCAGACAAAGACGTCTTCAATGGTTTTGGCATGGGCGCATTGCGCGCCTCCGACGGGGCTTTCCTGCTTGGCGAGATGGGCGGGCAGACGGCGAATGCGGGACGTGTCTACTTTCCATCCGGCACGCCCGACCTCGACGACGTCAAGGACGGCCGGCTCGACATGCCCGCAAGCGTCGCGCGCGAGGTCGAGGAGGAGACCGGGCTTGCGCCGCACGAATATCGCGCCGCCCCGCACTGGGACTGCGTCTTCACCGGGGTTGCGCTCGCGATGATCCGGACGCTCGACGTCGACATGTCTGGGGAGACCTTGCGCGCAAGGATCGAGCACAATCTCTCGCGGCAATCCTCGCCGGAGCTTTCCGCCGTTCATCTCGTGCGCAAGCGCAGCGATTTGACTGCGGCGATGCCACGGTTTGTCACGGCATGGCTCGAGGCGCAGTTGCTGGCGTAAGCCCCGCATCACCCCCGCGCCATGCCAGGATATCGCGGGTAATGCAGATGCCTGTGCCCGCCTTGAAGATTTCGGCCGGTGACCGAACTCGGATACATCCGACCACTCAAACAATCCTTTCCGGCATTGTCTTTGCCGATCTTGCAGGCGCCCAAAATTTTTAGCAGCCATGAACGCGCATGTGCCGTGCGCCGAGAGGTAGCAAGACTTTTTGTCGCAACCGGATTGTGAACGAGCTCATAATGAGCGTCCCGAAGACGGACTAATCTTCAGCGGTAATCTAATATGGAGGGGCCGCTATGTCAGAACACCGCTCGACCGGTGCTGCACCACTCGCAGATCTTCCAGACCCTGTCCCGGTGAAAGATGCAATTCGCAACACCGGCAGGATGATTGAAATTCCTGAGGGTGGGATCGACTGGTTGGGACCTTTCGACTCCTACGCCGACCTTTATCGAATAGCGGAAGTCTTTCGATTCGAGGACCTGCAGGAATTGGGGATCGTTCCAGACGGACTGTCGGAGAAGGAGACAGCAGACGCATTGGCGGCTGACGAAACGGCATTTCTTGAAGCACAGCAACGTACGCAAGCCGAGCGTCATCATTGCTCCTGTCAAGAAGCCGGATCGCGTGCCGCCGAGCCGTGGAGGCGGAGCAGGCAACACACAAATCTCGCAAGCTTGCTCCGAGCGTCTTATCCACGCGCCAATGCCAACAACGATCCCGGAGTTCGGCACGTCTATCACCATTTGCGACGGTGGTTCAGCAAGCCAGAGCGGCTCTTGATGGGCGTTGCTTCTGTCGAAAACATCATCATTGGGATGGATGGCACACTCGTCATGGCTCCCACAGTCCATGTCGTTCGTGCGAACATGATTCAACTCTCATCGGGCAGCCGGTTGCGGTTCGAAAGCGGCGTCGTCGACGTACGCTGCGAAACATTGCACGGTCCTCCCGAAGACGTGGATCCGCCGCCTCCCGTGCATGTTCCGGAGACGTGGCCTCCCATTGACCGCCCACCTCGTCGACCTCCACTCCGCAACGGAAAGTACCTGAGGGGATATTCTCGTGAGTTCACTCCACAATAACCCACCGAACCAAGACACCCTAAGCTCGTGGAATGAAGGAGGTCGACATGACCGTCGCCATTATTGACGCACGCGGAGCTACTTGGCCGGATGTGCCGAACAAACCTCCCAAAGCATTCAGTCCCCCGATGCCCGCTCAGGCCCAAGGCGCGAACTGCAATTTTTGGGACGATGATTGTGCGCAGGCGGGATTTTCAGGGGGCGACGGAGCTGCAGGTGTGCCAGGCGTAACGGGTGGCACCGGCGGTAACGGCGGTTCCATCAGTTTCGACATCGGCGTACTCAACGGTGGTGTGAACTTCACCGCGGCCGGCGGTGGAGGAGGGCGCGGCGGCGACGGCGGTGATGGTGGCGACGGAAGCAAGGGCGGCCGCGGAGGAAACGGCAACGACTGCGAGTTCGGATTGGTTGGTGGAAACGGAGGCAATGGCGGAGCCGGCGGGCCGGCCGGGTTCGGAGGTCGCGGTGGAAACGGAGGCAGTGTCTTCGTCCGGGTCCGCATAGACAATTCAACGAACAATGAGCCGTTGTCGGCTCCAGGTGGGCTTGGCGGAATCGGTGGCCACGGCGGGCAGGGTGGTGCACCCGGCGCGCCCGGGGAGCAAGGCAGCACCACCGGATCGTTTTCAGCCAGCAGTGAGTGCCCATTCCCTGGTGTGCCGCCCATCTGGGGTCGTCCCGGCCAGCCGGGGTCGAGCGGGCAAGCCGGGCCTTCCGGCAACGCCGGTTCGGTACGCCTTGAAGTCACGGGATAGCGTGACGTGACGATGTATCGGCACAAATCCTAGGACGCGTTACGCTTTCGTTTCCTGCCGACACGCGCATTGGCGCCGCGCAAATTCTTGGTTGAGCCGCCGGTAGCAGCATCCGAGGGGCGGCCGCGCCGGCCTTCTTTTGGGATAACTTGAACTTCGTATAACCGAGTACCTGCTCCATTGCGATGCGCGCCTTTTCCGGATCGCCGCTCTCGATTGCGCGTGCGGCGGCCGCGTGGTTGGGCAGGTTCTCCTTGAACCAGCCGACGCTGCCGACGGCGACATGGAAGACGGTGCCCAAGATCGTATCGATGGCGCCGCGAAAGCCCTGTAGCACAGGGTTATGCGTTGCATCGAGTATGGCGAGATGGAAGGCCTTGTCCGCAGCGACCGCGCTTGCCTGGTCCTTGGCTGTCTCCATCGTACCCAGAGCCGCATTGATGGGCCAGCGGTCGTTCCGCGTGGAGCGCTGGGCGGCGAGCGCTGCGGCCGCGGGCTCGATAGTCCAGCGCACCTCTTGGATAGCCAGCAGCAGATTGCGGTCGGGCGGGTCCTCGCGACCAGCCAGCTGAGGACGTCGCGGTCCAGCAGGCTCCATTCGTGGCGCGGCAGCACACGGGTGCCGTGCCGCGGCCGGACGCTCACCAGGCCTTTGGCGGCAAGCGACTTGATCGCTTCGCGCACGACGCCGAAGCGGGCCTCGAGGTGCGGTTCGGGCGGCAACGAAGCTCCGGCGGCAATCCCTTCCTGCGCGATCTCGCGGCCAGTGTCGCAAGCACGCTGCGTATCGGTCCCGGCCTGACGCGCTTGTCGGCGGCTTTCTTGGCCAACCTTTCCCTCCCGTGCCGGGCTTCAAACCGGCCGTTTTTCGGTCGGCGAGCAGGCGCCCTATATCAATCATCCGGTGTTAACATCGGATGATTGGGAGAAGGAAGGGCGCGGATATTCGTCGGCAAGTTGCAGCGTTGCTGCGAAGTAACGAGGCGCCGCTGTTATGTCGCTTGCTTGTTTGGCTTGACATCGGTCAGCACTATCAATGTGATGGGCGGCAAAATAATTAAGAACGCAATGCACAATTTCCAGGGAGGGTTAGATGCCGGTAGGCAAATCTGCACGCCTGTTTGTTGGGCTGTCCGCTGCGGCGGCGATGCTGGGGATGATGGCCACGGCCGATGCC
>JAEZEU010000080.1 GCA_023432885.1 Pseudomonadota bacterium
CCGTTGCTCGTCGTACAGCCGCTCGACACGTCGGTTGTCCGATCGATTGATGTGACCGAGGGTCAGAGCGTGCGTACCGGCGACGTGATCGCGCGGCTCGATCCGACCTTCGCCGCTGCGGATGTTGGCGCCCTGGAAGTGCAGGTTTCGACGTTGCAGGCAGAAGTGTTACGCATGCGAGCAGAAGCCACGGGACAGCCGTTTCCCTCGGAAGGCCGCGATCCAAACCTGTCCCTGGAGGCGTCGATATATGCCCAGCGTCAGGCGGAGCGAGCTTTCAAGCGCGAGACGTATCAGCAACGCATGAGCGGACTGCAGGCCGCTGTAGCGCGCGCCTTGGCTGATGCGGACGCTTTTCGGGCGCGCAAGGCAGTGGCGGAGCAAATCGTGTCTGTCCGTAAGGAGCTGGAACGGCATCAGGTGGGCAGCTCGCTGTTGTCACTGACAGCGACCGACAATCTCTTGGAAACGACACGTGGCCTCTCAAATGCCACGGAAACTGCGGAGAGCGCACAGCACGACCTCGAAGCGTTGAAGGCGGAACGCGACGCCTATGAGCAGAACTGGCTCGCCGAGGTGTCGCAGAAGCTTTCGGAGCAAACGCAAAAGCTGGCCGACGCACGCGAACAGCTCAATAAGGCGCGGTTGCGCCACGAACTTGTCGAGCTGCGTGCCAATCGCGACGCGACGGTCTTGACCGTGGCGAAGGTATCCATCGGTTCCGTGCTGCGATCCGGAGACCAGTTCATCACCTTGGTTCCAACGGACGCGCCGCTCGAGGTGGAAGCCAATATCCTGGGACATGATGGTGGCTTCGTGCAGGTTGGCGCCTCCGCAGCGGTCAAGTTCGACACGTTCCCATTCTCGCAATACGGTCTGGCGCACGGAGCGGTCCGTACGATCAGCGCGGACAGCTTTACCGGGCAGGACGACGGCAAAGCGAGTTTGGGGTCTGTTCCGGCCAAGTCCGATGGCAGCGAGCCCTTCTACCGCTCCCGCATCACCATTGACGATGTGCGACTGCACGGCGTGCCCGCTGGCTTCCACATTGTGCCCGGCATGCCCGTCACCGCCGACATCATGATAGGCAAGCGCACGGTCCTCACCTACCTGCTCGGCCGGATCCTGCCGGTCGCTTCGGAGGCGATGCGCGAGCCATGAGCGACGGCAAACGCAGGACAGGCGCAGGGCGCAAATGTCGAAGGGGGCTGCTCTATCGCGTGGCTGACGCGCTGTGGCCGGCGGCGGCGCTGCAACATGCTCTGCGGCTTTCCGACGAGGGCCAGGGCGCACAGGCCTTTCCGCTCTTCGCGCGCGCCGCCCGCGCCGGCGTCGCGGAGGGCGAATACCGGGTTGGGCGATGCTATCTGGAAGGCTCGGGCGTTCCCATGAGCCGCATCGACGGCCTGCACTGGATGACGCGCGCCGCGAACCAAGGCCACAGCGAAGCCCAGTGGCAGCTTGCTGTCTTGCATCTGCAAGGCTTCGGTAGATCGCATGAGCAGGGGGAGATTCCAGGCTCTGCGGCAACCCTGTTCTCGGGCGATGAGGCCCGCGAGCCTGACTTTGTCGCTGCGGAGAAATGGTCGCGCCTCGCGGCAGAAGGCGGCTCTCCGGATGGGCAAGCTGTTCTTGCGTATATCCTGGCTTCCGGTCCGGAAGCGATGCGCGACCTTGAAGCGGCACATCAATGGTACGAGCGATCCGCTGAAGGCAATTGTCCGCAGGGCGCACTGGGTTGCGGTCTTTTGCTGGCGCGGGCTGTCAAGGATGAGGCGGGGCAACGAAAGGTCGCCGAATATTTCCGTCGCGCGGCGGAGGCGGGGCTGGCGACCGCGTTGTACTTGCTCGGTGAGGTAACCCGATGCGGCATTGGTGTCGAGCGCAGCGACGTGATCGCGGCGGACCTCTATCGGCAGGCCGCCGAGAAGGGTAATCGCTCGGGGCAGACACGCTGGGGGCTGGCGCTCATCGAGGGAGCGGGAGTCGAGTCAAATCCGACCGAAGGTGAATCATGGCTGCGCCGAGCTGCGATGGCTGGGGATCCGGAAGCGGCGGCCCGGGTAGGCGACCTTTACGCCGGGCGCGGAGAGGCGCTCCCCCCAAATCATGCAGAGGCGGCGATTTGGTATCGCCGCGCGGGGGAGGCTGGTCACCGGAGAGCAGCGCGGGCACTTGGCCTGCTCTATCTGACCGGGGCGGGAGTCGCGCCTGATCCCGATGAAGCGGTGCACTGGCTCGGTATTTCCGCCGAGGCTGGTGACCCGCAAGCTCGGGTGGATCTTGCCAACCTTGCCCTTAGGGGTGTCGGCCATTTCGGTGACTTAGTGAAGGCGCGGGAGTGGCTGGAGCAGGCAGCAGCATCCGGCGAGCCTGTCGCCGCCTTCAACTTCGCCGTCTGCCTGGCCGAAGGACTCGGGATGGACCGTAACGAGCGTTTGTCAGCCCAGTGGATGCGCAGAGCGGCGGATGGCATCGTGGACGCGCAATACTGGTACGGACGGATGCTGGTCGAGGGACGCGGCGTGCAGATGGATGCCAAGGAAGGTCGCGCTTGGATCGTACGGGCGGCCGCTGCCGGCATGGCTGAAGCGGAGGTAGCGCTCGCGGAGATGATGACGAGCGGGCGTGGCGGCCGGCGTGATCCTTTCACAGCGAGGGCGCTGCTCGAGAAGGCCGCCAGGAGGGGGCACGTCGGCGCCATGTCGGCGCTAAGCAGCGACCGGGAGGATGTGCGTACCTCGAATTAGCGAATACAGCGGAGAAATCCGAATACAGCCGAGAAATCCGAGCCGTCATGGAGAACGTTACCTCTTCCCGCGAGGTCCGCTGAAGGGGGAGCGCCGAATCCCGCGTTTGATCGATTCAGTTCCAGTTCGTTTGCGGCCGCAGGACCTATTGTGGTGCCTCCGATGGAGCGGGCTTCGGTTCTCTGGCAATGGCCGGTACGTCGTCTCTTACGCTGCATTGTTCGACATAGGTTTCTTCGGTCATGTCGCGTTTCATCATCGCTTCGCGATCGGCTCTCCATTCGCGCCTGCAATCCTTCAGGAGTTGCTCTTTCGCGCTTTGTCCGACTGTGCCGGGTGGTGCGGGCCTGCCTGCAGTGCCGATCGAACTAGCCTCGTCAGCCTGCGCGACTGCGGTGATGTGCAGTACCATTCCAAAAAGCACGCCACAGATCAAACAAGGATGCTGCTTCATGCGTCAGCTCCTGCTGGCGATCGTTGGGCGTCGCGAGAGGCCCTTCTGAACGCGCAATCCGGCACCCCCGCACAAATCAAATGCAGATCGCTCGCGACTGTTCCTGTCGTGCCTGTCGGTCAGGAAGGTTCAGACAAGGCCTTCGGCCGGACAAGGAGGTGCAAAACCCCGGAAAATAAGTCCGCGGGAACGATCGCGCTTACCCCTGCGCTGTTTAGAATCTGAATTCCGCACTCACCCTGTCATTGCAAGGAGCGTGGCGACGAAGCAATCCATCTCGGCGCACCGCGAGCGTGGCACGATGGATTGCTTCGCTTCGCTCGCAATGACCGCGAGCCTTGTCGTCGCCGCCCTAGTAATGCGGATCGTACATCTGCTTTTCGATGAACCCCGAAAGGTCGTTCGGCGGCGGGCCTTCGGCGAGGCCGCTCTGATAGGCGACATTGGCGACAGCCGTCGCAATTCGCGCCGAGACCTCGCGAATGCGCGGCAGCGCCGGATAAAGGCTTCCCTGGCCGAGGTCGTCCGGAGTGACGCAGTCCGCGAGCGCGTGCGCGGCCGTCATGAACATCTCGTCCGTGACCAGACGCGATCCGCTGGCGATAGCGCCGAGCCCGACGCCCGGGAAGATGTAGGAGTTATTGCCCTGTCGCGGCACGAAGGTCACCCCGCCCAGCTTCACCGGATCATAGGGGCTGCCGCAGGCGAACAACGCGCGTCCGTCGGTGTAGCGGTAGGCCTCTTGCGCCGAGCATTCCGATTTCGAGGTGGGGTTGGAAAGCGCAAAGATGATGGGCCGCGCGTTGAGCTCGGCCATGATGCGTAGGACTTCCGGCGTGAAGGCGCCGCCTACGGCCGCGACGCCGATGATAGCCGTCGGTTTCAGTTTCTTGATCGCGGCGGCAAAGTCGGCGAGGGGACCGTGATCGTGGGCATAGCGAAGCTTGTGGCCGGAAAGGCCTTCACGGCTGCGCACGACGAGCCCGCGGGAGTCCACGAGCCAGTTGCGCAGCAACGCCTCTTGCTCGGACATGCCTTCGGCCATCATCGCGGAAACCACGAGGTCGGCTATTCCGGTAGCGGCTTCGCCGGCGCCGAGGAAAAGCAATCGCTGCTCCCTGAGCTTGCCGCCGCAAACGCGCAGCGCCGAGAACAGCCCGGCGAGCGCCACCGCCGCGGTGCCCTGGATGTCGTCGTTGAAGAGGCAAGCATGGTCACGATATTTGTGCAGCAGGCGAAAGGCGGAGTGGTTGGCGAAATCCTCGAACTGGATCAGCACGCCCGGAAACGCCTCGCGCGCGGCCATCATGAACTCGTCGATGAATTCGTCGTAGGCCGCTCCGGTCAGGCGTTGCTGCCGCAGGCCGAGATAATAGGGATCGCGCAGCAATTCCTCGTTGTTGGTGCCGACGTCGAGCACGATGGGCAGGCAGAGCTCGGGATGCACGCCCGCGCAGGCGGAGTAGAGCGACAGCTTGCCGACCGGAATACCCATGCCGTTGGCGCCGAGATCGCCGAGTCCCAGAATCCGCTCGCCATCGGTGACGACGATCAGCTTCGCCTGATAGGGCCAGTTCTTCAGAACTTCGGCGATCTTTCCGCGCTCGTTGGCGGAGATGAACATGCCGCGCGGACGCTGGAAGATCAGCCCGTATTTCTGGCAGGCGAGGCCAACGGTCGGCGTGTAGATGATCGGCTGGATCTCGTCGATGTGGTCGCAGACGACCCGGAAGAACAACGCCTCGTTGCGGTCGTGCAGGGCGTTGAGCGCGACATATCTGTCGAGATCGGTCGGCAGGTTGCGCAGGTTGGTCATCACGCGGTCGGCCTGTGCCTGCATCGTCAGCACACAGGGCGGCAACAGGCCGCGCAGTCCGAAGCGGTCGCGCTCGCCTTCGGAGAAGGCCGTCCCCTTGTTGAGGAGCGGATCACGGAGCAGGCTCATGCCGTGCAGCAAGGTCATGCCCTGGAACGACGCCGGCCGTTCGCCGGTCTTGTCTGGCTGGTGCACGCGTTTCTCCACACGATACTTGGATACGACGATAGTCACACCCGTTCGCGCGGGAAGGCAAGACGAAATGCATTTCGCCGCAGTGCGGCAGAACCGATGCGCGTCGGCCGGATGCTACATTCCACCACGCTCGGGCCGCACGATCGCCTTTCGCAATACGCGCGACAGCGATTCGACTGAGTATGGCTTCTGAATCAACTCGAACCCGACATGGGCATTTTCCGCCAGCACTTCGCTGTAGCCGCTGGTCAGGATGACCGGCAGGCCGGGATACCGTTCGCGAACGATGTTGGCGAGTTCAACGCCGTTCATGCCGGGCATGATGACATCGGAGAAGACGAGGTCGGCGGCGAATTCATCCGTTCCCAGCAAGGCAAGCGCAGATGCTGCGTCTGGAACGCGCTTGACCTTGTAGCCGAGGTCTTCCAGCAGTTCGGTTGAAAATCGTCCGACCTCGTCATTGTCTTCCACCACGAGCACGGAATAGCCGCGGCCCCTGGCGGCCGGCTCGGCGCCCGCGCTTGCTTCGGGCGCTGCGGCACGCGAAGCGACACGCGGCAGATACAAGGTGAAGGTCGCGCCCTGGCCGACCGTGCTTGCGACGCCGATGTCGCCGCCGGATTGCCTGACGAAGCCGAACGCCTGGCTGAGGCCGAGACCGGTGCCTTTGCCGATCTCCTTGGTGGTGAAGAAGGGTTCAAAAATCTTGTCCAGCTTGTCGGGCGCAATACCGGTGCCGCTGTCCTGCACGGAGATCGCGACGAACTCGCCGGCGCGGCCTGGCTGCTCGCGAAGGGGAGGGATGCTCACAGCCCGTGCCACCCTGATCGCGATCCGGCCCTCGCCATCCATGGCATCGCGGCTGTTCACCGCAAGATTCATCAACGCGGTCTCGAATTGTGCGATATCGGCCACCGCATGGCAATCCGGGTCGTCAATGTCGACATCGATCCGGATGCGGCCGCCGACCAGCGAATGGATCAGTTGCGTGACGGCCTCGACCTGGACGCCGACGTTGAAGGTTTGGGGCTTCAGCGGCTGCCGCCGGGCGAAGGCCAGGAGCTGGCCGGTCAGCTTTGAGGCGCGTTCCACCGTTTCCGAGATGGCGTCGATGTACCGGCGGCGGCGGTCATCCGGCAGTTCGCGCCGGCGCAGGAAGTCGGTGGCGGAGCGGATGATGGTCAGAAGGTTGTTGAAATCGTGTGCGACGCCGCCCGTCAGTTGACCGATCGCCTCCATCTTCTGCGCTTGCCGCAAAGCTTCCTCGCTCTGGCGGCGCTCCGTGACATCGACCGCCTCGGGCACCGCACCGATGATGGCGCCGTGCTGATCGCGCAAAGGCCGCATGGCGAAATCGAAATAACGGTCGCCGATCGGCAGGTGCAGCAGCATCTCGACCCTGATTTCCGCTCCGCTCATCACCTTGGCAAACGAACGTCGCACCTTCTCGCTCATGCCGTCGGTGGCCGTGAACCACGGCGTTTCCCAGAACGGCCTGGCGATGACATCGGCGATATCGGCGCGGATGTCGGCGAGCGCGGTGGCGTTCGCATACAGCACTTCGCCGACCTCGTTGAGCAGGACCTGATGCTGGTGGCTGGTCTCCAGGATCGCGCGCATCTGGGCTTCGCTGGATTCCAGCTGGGCGGTGCGGTGTGCGATACGCTGCTCCAGAATTTCGTTCATCCGGCGCAGTTCGATCTCGGCGTTCTTGGCCACCGTGATGTCATGTGCGACGCCGATGAAGCCGATATGCTTGCCGGTGGGGTCCCATCGCGGCTGCGATTCGGATCGGAGCCAGCGCCATTCGCCGTCGGCGCGCCGGTAGCGGGCTTCCAGCGCAAAGGGCTTCAGGGACGATTCGCCGGCAATCTGCTCCTGAAGGATGCGCGGCAGGTCGTCGGGGTGCAGTACCTTGCGCCAGTCGTAAACGATCGCTTGCTCGAACGGCAG
Organism: Pseudomonadota bacterium; assembly: GCA_023432885.1. Taxonomy (GTDB): domain Bacteria; phylum Pseudomonadota; class Alphaproteobacteria; order Rhizobiales; family Xanthobacteraceae; genus Bradyrhizobium. Next base: position 7,169 of record JAEZEU010000080.1, read on the forward strand.
GCCGAGGAAATCCAGATAAGCCTGGTTGGCGAACAGGCGGGTGCGGTCGAGCTTGGTCACCCACATTGGCACCGGCGCGCTGTTTGCGATCAGGCGGAACCGCTCTTCGCTCTCACGCAGCGTTTCCTGCGCAAGCATGCGGTCGGTGACGTCGATATGGGCCCCGACAAGCCGCATTGCGCGTCCCTCGGCATCTCGCTCGATCTCGGCGACGACGTTGATCCACCTCGTCTGGCCGTCGTCCGGCCGGATGATGCGGTACTGCGCCGTATACTCGCGGGCCTCGCCCGCGAGGGCGTCGAGAAAATGCCTGAGTGCCTGCTCGCGATCGTCGGGGTGGACGCGGTTGACCCAATCCTCATGGCTCTCGTTCCATGCCTCCGGGGGCAAGCCATGGATGATGAGGTATTCCGGCGAGCGGCGATTCTTGAACCCGTCCCGGAAATCGACTTCGACGCCGCCGACCTTGCCGATGCGCTGGATCCGCGCCAGCTCCGCTTCACGCTCCTGCAGCGCGCGGAAGGCGTCGTCGCGCTGGCGGACAAGCGCCTCGAGATCCTGGCGAAGCTGTCCGGCCGATGGGCCGTCGTCAGGCAGTACGGACGTTTGTGAATCGGCCATGCGGAGCAAATTCGCGAAATGTCTGCATCCGAACCTGCTTCCGCCGCCGCGTCAAGATCGCCCGGAGCACCCCCTGCGTCGCTGCGCGCATGGAACCCGGTTTCGGGAGCCCTCAGCTCTTCGCGGTTGCCACTGTCTCAAGCAGGGACAGCAGGGCGCGGAGGATCTCAAGCGGCGGCGGAGGGCAGCCGGGGACATGCAGATCGACCGGCACCACGGCAGAGACGCCGCCCACCACCGCGTAGCTGCCGGCAAAGCACCCGCCGTCACGGGCGCAATCGCCGACGGTGACCACCCATTTCGGGTTGGGCGTGGCGTTGTAGGTGCGCTCCAGCGCCATGCGCATGTTCTTCGTCACGGGGCCGGTCACCAGCAGCACGTCGGCGTGGCGGGGCGAGGCGACGAAGCGCAGGCCGAACCGTTCGAGATCGTAGTAGGCATTGGCGAGGGCCTGGATTTCCAGCTCGCAGCCATTGCAGGACCCGGCATCGATCTCGCGGATCGACAGCGAGCGGCCGAGCCGCCGCCGCGCCGTGTTCGCCAATGCCGCGCCGGTTTCCGCGACCGCGGCGTCGTCGACGGACGGCGCCGGCTCCGTCAGCGATCTCCGCACCAGGCTCTGGAACAGCAGCTTGCGCATCAGAGATCATGTCCCGAATAGGAGCAGTTGAAGGATTTGTTGCACAGCGGGAAGTCGGCGACGATGTTGTCCTCGATCGCGGCCTCCAATAGCGGCCACTGGAACCAGGAGGGGTCGCGCAGGTGGCAGCGCGCGATGCTGCCGCCCGCATCGAGGCGCAGCCACGCGAGAATGTCGCCCCGGAAGCCTTCGACCAGCGACAATCCCTCGCAAGCGTTGCCCGCCGGCGGCAGCTCGATCCGCAGCGCGCCTTGCGGCATATTGTCCAGCAGCTGCGCGATCAGCGACAGGCTCTGCTCGACCTCGCGGAGGCGAATCCATACCCGCGCATTGACGTCACCGGCGTCGAGGACGGGCACGTCGAAGGCAAGCCTGTCGTAAGGCGCATAAGCGAGATTCCTGCGCGCATCGAAGGCGCGGCCGCAGGCGCGTCCGACATAGCCGCCGGCCGCATATTGCCGCGCCAGTTGCGGCTTCACCGTGCCCGTCGTCACGGTGCGGTCCTGCAGCGAGGCGGTGTTGTCGTAGAGTTCGACCAGCGCGGGGAACAGTGCCTTGATGTCCGCGATCAGCCCACGGATCGCACTGACGCCGCCATCGTCGAGTTCGGCGGCGACACCGCCGGGCACGATGCGGTCGCGCATCAGGCGGTGGCCGAACGCCGCCTGCGCTGCACGCAGCACCTTTTCGCGCAGCACCGCGCAATGGGCCTGCATCATCGCGAAGGAGGCGTCGTTACAGATGGCGCCGAAATCGCCGAGATGGTTGGCAATGCGCTCGATCTCCGCCATCAGCGCGCGAAGCCAGGTCGCGCGCGGCGGCGCCTCTACGCCGAGCGCAGCCTCAAGCGCGCGCGCGAAGGCAAGGCCGTAGGCAACCGTGCTGTCGCCCGAGGTGCGCGCCGCGAGCTTGGCTGCGGCTTCCAGCGGCGCGCCCGCCAGCAGGCCCTCGATGCCCTTGTGGACATAGCCGAGCCGTTGCTCCAGCCGCACCACGGTCTCGCCATTGGCGGTGAAACGGAAATGGCCGGGCTCGATGATGCCGGCATGAACCGGGCCCACCGGAATCTGGTGCAGTCCATCGCCTTCGACCGGAAGGAAAGCGTAGGCCTTGCCGATCGGCGCAGGCTCAGGCCTCGCGGCAAGCGGGTGCCTGACGTCCCAATTGCCGTGGTCGAGCCAGCCGCGCTGGTCGGGCAGGCCAACCGGCTCGAGCCCGAACAGGTCGCGCGCGGCACGCTCCAGCCGGAGCGCGGGCGGATGATGCAGGCTAACGGACGGATAGTGGCGGCCCTCGCAATCGAGCGTCAGGACGGCGATGGTCTCGTCGGGCTCATCGCGTAGCGCCATGTGAACGCGCTCCGGCTCGCCCCACAGGCCGAGCAAGTGCCACTGTCCCCCGGCCAGTCCCGCAACCGCTTCGTGCCAAAGTTCCGCGGAGACAACCACGCGCGGCCATGGACGGTGGCCCGATGCGGTGTCGCCCTTGCGCAGGAGTTGATTGAGGCCGGCCATTTTCAGCTATCCCAACATCTCGGCAACGTTGCGGAACCACGCCACCAGCGGTGCCGGCAGATAAACGCCGGCGATCAGCACGAGGGCGAAATGCACGGCCATCGGCAGATAGGATGCCTCGGATGGCTTGATGCTGCCGGTCGGCTCCCCGAAGGCGAGGCCGCCCAAATGCCGGAACAGGGCGCCCAGCGCCAGCAGGATGCCAAGCACCAGCAGAATGGCAAGCCAGGGCTGGCGCGCAAAGGTGGAGCTCACCACCAGAAACTCGCTCATGAACACGCCGAACGGCGGCAGGCCGGCGATCGCGACGACGCCGATCACCAGGCTCCAGCCGAGCCATGGATGCGTCTGCGTCAGTCCGCTTATGTCGGCGATCTTCTGCGTGCCCTTGATCTGCGCGATGTGGCCGACGGCGAAAAAGATTCCCGACTTCGTCAGGCTGTGCATCGCCATGTGAAGCAGGCCGGCGAAATTCGCTACCGGACCGCCCATGCCGAATGCAAATGTGATGATGCCCATGTGCTCGATCGAGGAATAGGCGAACAGCCGCTTGATGTCGCGGCGCCGGTACAGCATGAAAGCGGCGAACAGCAGCGAGACGAGGCCGAGCGTCACCATCAGGGGACCCGGCGCAATGGCGCCGGGATTGGCGGCGAGCAGGATCTTGAAGCGCAGCACCGCGTAGAGCGCCACGTTGAGCAGCAGGCCGGACAGCACCGCCGAGATCGGGGTGGGACCTTCGGCGTGCGCATCCGGCAGCCAGGCATGCAGCGGCGCCAGCCCTACCTTGGTGCCATAGCCGAGCAGGAGGAAGATGAAGGCGACATTGATCAGCGCGGGATCGAATTGCGCGGCCCGGCTGACCAGCACCGTCCACACCATGCCGCTGATGCCTTCGCCGACGACCGGCAGCGCCGCCATGTAGACCAGGATGGTGCCGAACAGCGCAAGCCCGATGCCGACGCTGCCGAGGATGAAATATTTCCAGGCCGCTTCAAGTGCCTCATGGGTGCGGTAGATGCCGACCATCAGCACGGTGGTCAGCGTCGCAAGCTCGATGCCTACCCACATCAGGCCGATATTGTTGGCGGTGAGCGCAAGGTTCATGCCGCCGATCATCACCTGATACATCGCGTGATAGAAGCGCAGGTAGACCGGCGTCAGCCGCCCGGTGTCGAGCTCATGGCCGATATAACTCGCCGAGAACACGCTGGTGGTGAAGCCCACGAAGGTGTTGAGCACGATGAAGGCGATGTTGAGATCGTCGACGAAGAGATACGGCCCGCGCACGGCCTGGTCGCCGAAAAACAGCGACAGCGAGGCGAGGAACGTCAGCAGCGAAGCCAGCACGTTGAGGCGCGCGGAGATAAGATAGCCGGGGAGCACCGCTAAGATCGCGGCCGCGACGACGGGAATGACGAGGATGGCGATGACGCCGGTGGAGGCGGACATGATCATCGGCGCTCTCCGCGGAAGCGGTCGAGCGCCTGCACGTCGACGGTATCGAAGCGCTCGCGGATGCGGAACAGGAACACGCCGATCACGAAGAAGGCGATCAGCACCGAGAAGGCGACGCTGATCTCGACTACCAGCGGCATGCCGCGCGCGCCGGCGGCGGCGAGCACGAGCCCGTTCTCCAGCGACATGAAGCCGACCACCTGGCTCACCGCATTGCGCCGGCTCACCATCATCAATAGGCCAAGCAGCACCACCGACAGCGCGAAGGCGAGGTCCTCACGCGCCAGCGGATCGGCCTCCGGCGTCACCTTCAGCATGACCGTCATCGAAAGCGCCACCAGGCCCATGCCGCCGAGCATGGTGGTGCCGGAGCCGATCACCGTCTCGATCTCGCGATGGATGCCGAGGCGCTGGATGATGCGATGCAGGCCGACCGGCACGATGATCGCCTTGAACACCAGCGCGATGACGGCGGTGATGTAGAGATGCGGCGCGTGCTGGACATAAGCCTGCCAGGCGACCGAGGCCGACAGCAGCACCGCCTGCAGCGCAAAGGCGTTGAGCAGCGCGTAGAGCCGGTGCTGCGTGATCATCAGGAAGCTGACGAGCACGAGCCCGCCGGCCAGCAGGTGCGCGACATCGAAGGTGAGCCCGTATCCCATCTACAGGCTCCTCGAAACGAACAGCAGGAGCGTGCCGAGCAGACCGAGCATCAAGGCCCCGCCGATGAAATCGGGGAGGCGGAAGACACGCATCTTGGCGATCGCGGTTTCGAATACGGCAAGCAGGAAGCCGAGTGCGGCAAGCTTGCCCAGATAGAAGGCGAAGCCGGTGAGATGCGTAGTGGTGGGGCTGTCCGGTCCGGCAAGCGTCCATGGCAGGAAAATGCAGCCGATCAACGAGACGTACAGCAGGAGCTTTACCGCGGCGGCAAGCTCGATCATTGCAAGATGCCGCCCGGAATATTCCAGCACCATGGCCTCGTGCACCATGGTGAGCTCAAGATGGGTCGCCGGGTTGTCGACGGGGATGCGGCCGTTTTCCGCGATCGCGACGATAATCAGTCCCAGCAGCGCCATGCCGAGCGACACGCGCAAACCGACTACGGACGTCGAGAAGAGATCGGCAACCACTGAGAGCTGCGTCGAGCGCGCCACCAGCGCCAAGGTGAAGACGACCAGGAGCATCGCGGGCTCGGCGAGCGATGCGATCATCACTTCGCGGCTGGAGCCGAGGCCGCCGAAGGCGGTGCCGACATCCATGCCGGCCAGCGCAAGGAAGAAGCGGGCGCTCGCGAGCAGCGCGATGATGGCGATGAGATCGGCGGACCAGCTGAACAACAGGCCCGTTGCGAAGGTCGGCACCAGCGCCGCGGCAACCCAGGTGGTGGAAAAGATCACGTAAGGCGCTACGCGGAAGATCCACGACGCGTTGTCCGCGACCACGACCTCCTTCCTCAGCAGGCGCAGAATGTCGCGATAGGGCTGGATGATCGGCGGACCGCGGCGGCGCAGCAGGCGCGCCTTCACTTTGCGCACGAAGCCGGTCAGCAGCGGCGCTGCCGCCAGCACCAGCAGCATCTGCATCATCTGCACGAGGAGGGCGGAAATCAGCTCCATATCGCGAGCACCAGCAGAAGCGAAACGAGCGAGAAGAACACGAGGCTGAGATATCGCCGTATGGTGAGGAACTGCAGGTGATTGAGCTGCAGCGATGCGAACTCGATGGCGCCGGCAAAGGGCAGATACAGCCGGGTCCAGACGGGATCGTTGACCGCAAGCGAGAACCGCGCCGGTCGCATGTCCCCGGGCGGGGGCATCGCCACCTCTTCGCGCGTGACGGAGGTGCGTGCGAGGAAGACGCGGCGGATCGGCTGCGCAAAGCTGCTGCCGGAATACTGCGTGAGCGGGCTTGGCTCGGGAAAGCCGCAGTCCCAGGCCGGGCCGCGCCGGATCGCATGCGAAGCGAAACGGTGGATGGCCCAGACCGCGAGCATCGCCGACATGGCAATGAAGAGGAAGACGAGCAGGCCGTTATAGGAGCTCTCGCTCGCGACCGCCGGCATGATGGTGAGCCAGGGCAGGCCCGCCTGCAAGGGCAGCGCGCCGCCGGTGAGCTGGCCGGTGATCGGCGCGATGGCATCGATAAGGAAACCCGGCACAATGCCCGTGATGAGGCAAAGCAGCGCCAGCAGCGCCATGGCGGCGAGCGAGAAGCGGTCTACCTCGCAAGCGGTCGCGGCTTCATTGCTGCGGGGACGGCCGAGGAAGGTGATGCCGAACATCTTGACGAAGGTCGCGCCGGCAAGGGCTGCGGCAAGGGCGAGCAGCCCGCCAACTGCCGGCACCATCACTTTCAGAGTCCATTGCGGCAGGTCCGGACTCTGCAGGATCGCCTGGAATGTAAGCCATTCCGACACGAAGCCGTTGAGCGGCGGCAGCGCGGAAATCGCGGTGCAGCCGACCAGGCACAGGAAGCTCGTCACGGGCATGCGATGGATCAGCCCGCCGAGCCGGTCCATGTTGCGCTCGCCGGTTGCGACCAGCACAGCGCCGGCGCCGAAGAACAGCAGGCTCTTGAACAGAGAATGGTTGAGGACGTGCAGGAGCGCCGCCGTCATGGCCAGCGCGGCGGCGGCTTGCATCGCATTGGTGCGGAAGGCGAGCGCAAGGCCGAGGCCAATGAAGACGATGCCGATATTCTCGATCGTCGAATAGGCGAGCAGGCGCTTGGCGTCGTCCTGCATCAGGGCCTGCAGAACGCCCAGCACGGCGGAGAGCCCGCCGACGGCGAGCACCAGCGCACCCGACCACCACGGCAGCGGCCCTGCGAGGTCGAAGACGATGCGGACGAAGCCGTAGACCGCCACCTTGGTCATCACGCCGCTCATCAGCGCGGAGACGTGGCTCGGGGCCGCCGGATGCGCCAGCGGCAGCCAGGCGTGCAGCGGCACGAGGCCGGCCTTGGATCCCGCGCCGATCAGCACCAGCACCAGCACAATTGCCGCCGTCAGCGGCGTGCGCGAGCCGGCGCGGATAGCCTCGAAGGTGTAGTCGCCGTCCGCGCCGGCAAGCAGGCCGAATCCCAGAAGCAACGCGAGCGTGCCGATACCGGCCATGATCAGGTAGACAAAGCCCGCGCGCCGGTTCTCGGGATCATGATGGTGCGCCATGACCAGCGCCCAGGAGGCGAGGGACATGAATTCCCAGGAGAGCAGGTAGCTGAAGGCGTCGTTCGCCAGCACGACCAGATTCATGCCGGCGAGGAAGGCAGGGAAGAACGGCAGCACGCGGTGCGGCTCGTCCTCATGCTCGCCGTAGCCGAGCGCATAGAGGCTCGCAGCCGCGCCGCCGGCATTGACCACAGCGAGGAAGAACGCCGAGAGCGCATCGATGCGAAAATGCGCCCCGGTCCAGGGCAGGCCGATTGGCAGCACGAGGCCGCCGGGTGCGGCAAGGCCAACAAGAACGGCGACAGATGCGGCCGCGGCAGCGCCAGTAATGGCGAGTGCTGTGCCATAGACGATCGATGTCGCGGCCTGCATGCGCACGCATGCGAGGGCCAGCAGCGCAGCCCCCAGCAACGCAACAGCGCAGAGCATGAGGAATGCGACCGGTGTCATCGAGGTCCGTCCCTACGGTTTGTCGCCCGTGCTCTTGTCTTGAGGAGGATCGGGGGTGGGCGTGGCCTTCATCCGGATACCGCGGCCTCCGCCGTGGCTGACCGCGTTATTGCTGATCAGTTCGATGCCGGCCTTGTCGAGGGCACTGATCAGCTTCATCAGAGAATCGACATTGCCGCGGATGACGCCGTCGCTCGCCTCCATCCGCTGGATGGTGGGCACCGACAGTTCCGCCAGCTCCGCAAGCTGGCGCTGATCGATGCCGAGAAGGGCTCGCGCGGCCCGCAACTGTGCCGAGGTGATCATCGCGTGACGGTCGGTTTCATGCCTGGTGCATCTTTCGATGTGAAGCGGATGTTAGTTCTAAGTGTAAGTATGTCAACAGTAATATGTAAAAGATGTATAGTGATGTATAAAACATCAGTCGGAGTCGCGGCAGTCTCGCCGCTCCTACGGCCTCACCATCGACATGATAGAATGCGCCACGAACCCATCCGGCTCCGCCACCATGACCGCTTCCGAGCGCCAGTCGCACTGGCAGAACGTCTACCTCAGCAAGGGCGAGCAGCAGGTCAGCTGGACTCAATCCGATCCGCAGCCCTCGCTTGGCCTGATCGAGAAATTTGCCGCTCGCCGCGACGATGCGATCATCGATGTCGGCGGCGGCGCCTCGCGGCTTGTCGATGCGCTGCTCGCGCATGGCTTTTCGGCAATCACCGTCTTGGATTTGTCGGAAGCCGCCCTGCAATCGGCAAAGGCGCGCCTTGGCGAGCCGGGCGCTGCCGTGCAGTGGATCGCCGCGGACGTGACCGCATGGCAGCCGCCCAATCCCTTCGACATCTGGCACGACCGCGCCGCCTTTCATTTCCTGGTCGATGCAAGGGACCGTGCAGCCTACATCGAGCGCCTGCATGCCGGCGTGAGGTCAGGCGGCCACGCCATCATCGCGACCTTCGCGCCTGACGGCCCGGAGAAATGCAGCGGTCTGCCGGTAGCGCGCTATGATCCCGAAAGCCTGAGCAAGA
>JAEZEU010000052.1 GCA_023432885.1 Pseudomonadota bacterium
TGGCGCGCGGCGGCGATGACGAAATTCTGCTCCGCGATGCACAGCGTGTCGGCGCCGCCCTGCGGAGCCGGCGAGGAGCCGTAGAGGCCGAGCGCGCGCGCATGCAGCAGGATGCGATCGGCGGTCAGCGTGCCCTGCGCCACCACGCGGCAGGCGGCGGGATCGATCCGGAACCAGCCGCGCGTCGCGGTGGCCGACTGGTGATCGATGCCGATGGCGACCTCGACCACATAGCTCATGCGGTTGCAAAGCTTGAGGTCCGCATGCGCGGGGGAGGTAGATGCGAATAGCGACACCGCAGCTGCCGGCAACGGCATCAGAAAACGCGTCAAGACAGATCGATGTCGCTGCCGTCCCTTTAACCCCTCCTGTGGCAAGCGCGCCGGGCGCGACTTGGCGCCGATGTACCGGGCATCCATGACTTCGGCATGGCGAGGAAACGAGCCGCTCTTGGCCGGAACAACCCCGGCCACGACGGCCTTCATTCGCCTCGCCGCTTTCGCCATCACTTGTGGATCAGCGTGCCGGTACCCTGATTGGTGAACAGTTCCAGTAGTACCGCATGTTGCGTCTTGCCGTCGATGATGACGACGCCCTGCACACCCTGTTCCAGGGCATAGATGCAGGTCTCGACCTTCGGGATCATGCCGCCGGAAATGGTGCCGTCAGCGATCAGCTTGCGCGCGTCCTTCACCGACAATTCCGGAATCAGCTTCTTCGACTTGTCGAGCACGCCCGGCACGTCGGTGAGCAGCAGCAGGCGCTTGGCCTTCAGCGCGCCGGCCACCGCGCCGGCAAACGTGTCGGCGTTGACGTTGAGCGTCTGCCCGTCCGCTGAGGTCGCCAGCGGCGCCAGCACCGGGATGAGCTCGTAGCCGATCAGCTGGTTGAGCAGCGTGAGGTCGACCTTCTCGGGATCCCCGACAAAGCCGAGGTCGATCGCCTTCTCGATGTTGGAACCGGGATCGACCATGGTGCGCTTGGTCTTGGAGGCCTTCACCATGTTGCCGTCCTTGCCGGACAAGCCCACGGCCTTGCCGCCGGCGTCGTTGATGTAGCCGACCAGCTGCTTGTTGACCGAGCCCGCCAGCACCATCTCGACGATCTCGATCGTCGCAGCATCCGTGATGCGCAGGCCGGCTGCGAACTCCGACTGGATGCCGAGGCGCTTGAGCATGGTCGCGATCTGCGGCCCGCCGCCATGCACCACCACCGGATTGATCGCGGTCTGCTCCAGGAGCACGATATCGCGCGCGAAGGCTTTCGCGGTGTCTTCGTCCCCCATGGCATGGCCGCCATACTTGATGACGATGGTTTCCTCGTCATATTCCTGCATGTGCGGCAGCGCTTCGGACAGGATGCGGGCCTTGTCGAGCGGGCTGATCTCGGTGTCGGTCATGAAACGGTCTCGCGGCGGGCGGAAGCGGATGTCGGGCCGGGTTCTATCCGATTGCCGGGCCGGGCGCAAAGCGGCTTGAAAACACGTCTCCCACCAGCAAGGGGAGAAGGTGGAATAGCGCTAGCCCCTCTTCGGGCACGCGGCGGCAACCGCGAGCGCCAGCCAGCTCGCAATCAGCAGAACGCCGCCGGTTGGCGCGGCCATCGGAAACAGGCCCTGCCCCGCATACTGGCGCAGCGTCAGGTCGCCCGCGAACAGTCCTGCCGCAATGATGAAGCCGAGCGCCGCCGCAAGTCCGATGCGGGCATGGATCAGCGCGCGTTCGGCGAGCGCGATCGTCCCGAGGACCGCACAGGCGTGAAACAGCAGCATCGACGATGCCGCCCCGAACCGCGACGCATCGGCCAAATGCGCGGACGCCGCTGCGAGCACGACGCCGTCAGCGCCCATGATGCCGGCAAGCACGATCAGGGCGCGCGGAAGCCGGCTCACTGCCCGCGCTCCCGCATCAAGCGCACCATCGCCGCGCGCAGCTCCGGCATGCCGCGACCGGAGCGCGAGGACGTCGCCAGCACTTCCGGAAACGCGGCGGGATGTTTTGCCAGCGCAGCCCGGGTCTCCTCGATGCGCGCGGCAAGCTCGCCGGCCTTCACCTGGTCGGCCTTGGTCAGCACGATCTGATAGCTCACTGCGGACTTGTCGAGCGTCTTGAGGATTTCGTGGTCGATCTCCTTCAGGCCGTGGCGGCCGTCGATCAGCACATAGACGCGCGCGAGGCTGGCGCGCCCCAGCAGGAATTTGTGGATCAGCGCGGTCCACGAGGCGACCTTTGTTTTCGCCGCTGCCGCGTAGCCGTAGCCGGGCATGTCGACCAGCCGCAGCCCGCTCTTGTCCGGACCTTCGAAGAAGATCAGTTCCTGCGTGCGGCCCGGCGTGTGCGAGGTGCGCGCCAGAGCATTGCGGCCCGTCAGCGCATTGATGAGGCTCGATTTGCCGACATTGGAGCGGCCGGCGAAGGCGATCTCCAGCCCGGCCATCGGCGGCAGCGTCTCGATCGACGGCGCAGCCCAGATGAAGTGCCAGTCGCCCGCGAACAGCTTTCGCCCTGCCTCGATCAGGTCCGCATCGATGTCGGTGGTCATGCGAACGTCTCACACCGTCATTGCGAGGAGCGAAGCGACGAAGCAGTCCGGCTTTCTTGGTGCGGCGAAGGAAGCTGGATTGCTTCGCTTCGCTCGCAACGGCGAATTCCGACGGGTGTCCGCGGTTACGTCTTCGACTCCGCCTTCGCCGCTGCCGGCTTCTTCGCGAAGGTGGCCTTGAGGTTGTCGAACAGCTCTACCTTCACGCCGTTGCGGCGCATGATGTAGCTCTGCTGGAGCACCGAGAGCAGGTTGTTCCAGGCCCAGTAGATGACGAGGCCCGCCGGGAAGCTCGCCAGCATGAACGTGAAGATCAGCGGCATCCAGTCGAAGATCATCTTCTGCGTCGGATCCGGCGGTGCTGGGTTGAGCTTCATCTGCACCCACATCGTGATGCCCATGATGATCGGCCAGATTCCGATCATCAGATAGGCGCCGACATGCGGGCCGAATACAGCGATCGGATCGAACGGAATAAGCCCGAACAGGTTGAAGAGCGTGGTCGGGTCCGGCGCGGAGAGGTCCTTGATCCAGCCGTAGAACGGTGCATGCCGCATTTCGATGGTGACGAACAGCACCTTGTAGAGCGAGAAGAACACCGGGATCTGCAGCAGGATCGGAAGACAGCCCGCGACCGGGTTGATCTTCTCCTTCTTGTAGATCTCCATCATCTCCTGCTGCTGCTTCATCTTGTCGTCGGGATAGCGCTCCTTCAGCGCCTGCAGCTGCGGCTGCACCGACTTCATCTTCGCCATCGAGGCATACGACTTGTTGGCGAGCGGGAAGAAGATCAGCTTCACCAGCACGGTCACCGCCAGGATCGCGATGCCGAAATTGCCGAACAGGTGGAAGAACCAGTCCAGCGCCAGGAACATCGGCTTCGTGATGAAGTAGAACCAACCCCAGTCGATCAGCAGATCGAAATGGTTGAGCCCGAGCTGCTTGTTGTAGCCGCCGAGGCCGACGAGGGGGAAGTTGATGCCCACCACGCCGGCTTCCTTGGCCCCGGCAAACAGCCGCGCATTGGACGAGCCGGTGCCGCCGATCGGAATCGTCTGGGCATCCTGCAGATAGTCGGTCTGGTAGGTACGCTTCGTGCCGACGAGGTTGGACGAGAAGCGCGCATTCAGCCTCGCCGTGGTGTCGGGCAGCAGCGCCGAAGCCCAGTACTTGTCGGTGATTCCGAGCCAGCCATTGACGACGTCGAACGACACCTGTTTGGCGTCGTCGATCTTCTTGTAGGGATATTCCTGCAGGCCCTTATCGCCGAGATAGCCGATGAGGCCTTCGTGCAGGATGTAATAGCCGGAGACCTCGGGCGTGCCGTGGCGCGAAATCAGCGCGTAGGGATAGAGCGTCACCGGCGCGGAGCCGACGTTGGTTACGTCGTCCTTGACGGTGAACAGATAGCGTTCATCAATCGAGATGGTGCGCTTGAAGGTGAGGCCTTCGCCGTTGTCATATTTGAGGATCACCGGGTTCGACGGCGACAGCGCGTTCGAGCCTTCCTGGGTCCAGACCGTGTTCTGGTCGGGCAGGCGGATCTGCGAGCCGGCCGCCGGCACCCAGCCGAACTCGGCGTAATAGGGGCTTGCAGTCTGCGACGGCGAGAACAGTACGATCGCCGGCGAATTCGGATCGACTGTTTCGCGATACTGCGTCAGCGCGACGTCGTCGATGCGCGCGCCCTTCAGCGAGATGCTGCCGGATATTTTCGGGCTGTCGATTTTGACACGCGGGGTGGATGCGATCGCGGCCTCGCGCGGCATCACGACGGTCGATGCCGGCGTCGTCGGCGTGCTCGTGGACGGTGCGGTGCCCGCCTGCGGCGTGGCGGAGCCCGGCGCGGTTCCGGGGGTGGCCTGCTGCGCCGGTTTCTGCAGTTCGGCCTGCCTTTGCGCCTCGACGCGCTGCTTCTCCATTTGCGGCACGTTGTAGAAATATTGCCAGGCGATCAGCACGAGGCCGGACAGAATGACGGCGAGGATGGTATTGCGATTATCGGTCATCGGGTTTGCGGTCTCGTCATTCGGGTCGGGTGGGGGCCCCTGGAATCTTTTTTGTTGCGCGGTGCTTTGAAGGCGTCTTTGCGGGCCGATCGAGGCGGCGCAGCGCTGAGCGCAAGTCGTCCAGCATCACCGCGAAGTTCCGTGTCAGCGCTTCCCGGCGGCCCACCAGTACATAGTCATGCTGCGGTCGCATTGTTATAGCGTCCAACCGCCTCACCAACTCGCGAAGCCTGCGCCGTATGCGGTTGCGCTCGGTGGCGGTGCCGTTTTTCTTGCTGACGGTAAAGCCGACCCGGATCGGGCCCTGGTCGTCGCGGCAGCGGGCCTGGAGGGCAAAGGCCGCGCTGGAAACCCTCGCGCCATTGGCAACGGCGAGGAAGTCCGCCCGCTGCCTCAGCCGATCCATGTTTTTTGTCCCAGGAACAGCCCGGCTCAGGCGCTCAGACGCTTGCGGCCCCGCGCGCGGCGGGCAGCGAGAACCTTGCGGCCGCCGGCGGTGGCCAGGCGCGCGCGGAAACCGTGGCGGCGCTTGCGCACCAGTTTGCTGGGTTGATAGGTCCGCTTCACGGGTCGATCTCCGCTGGCATAGCAATTCGCCCCAAGGGGCAATCTGCCGTTGAATTGAGAAGGCGTCCGGTGATGCTGGCCGGCCCAAAAGCGGCCGTTTGCGGCCCAAATGAGCCGCCCCCCGAGAAACCGGGCCATCGCGGACAATTGGCGCGGCTTATAAGGGAGGGGCCCGATTTCGTCAACGTCGCCGGTTGCCGTCGTCGCCGTTCCTCGAAACGGCACAATCTCCTGAAATATTCCTGATTCTGCGGAGTTTTGACGGATGAGGAAATGGTGATCCTCGCACCCCGGCACTAGATCAGGAACCGGCGCACATTAGCGATCGGTAATTTGACCGGCTTGGGGCGCAAACGCATCTTTTTGGCCGGCTACCAAGGGCTGGATATCGAGTGTTAGCGACGACCGACAATGAGCAGGATCGCGACAGGCCGCGACCCCCTCGGGGGCCGCGCCGGCTCGGCCTGTCCGGCAAGCTGCTGCTGATGACCATTCCGCTGGCCATGATCGCCGGTATGATGATCTACGTGCCTGCGATCGCCAATTTCCGCGTCAACCGGCTCAACGACCGCCTCGCCGCGGCCAATACCGCCGTCTTGGTGCTGGACGCCGCGCCGCTTGGCATGGTGCCGGATTCGCTGCAGCAGCAAATCCTCTCCAGCATCGATGCGCGGGCGGTCGCCATCAAGATGGGCCAGCAGCGGCGCCTGCTGGCGAGCGCCGATCTGCCGGCGAGGATCGATCACGACGTAGATACGCGCAACATCACCGTATGGGCCGCCATCCACGATGCGTTCGAGACGATGCTGGAGAGCGAGAACCATGCCATCCGCGTCGTGGGCAAGGCGCCGGGCGCGGCGCAATTCATCGAGGTCGTGATCGACGAGCAGCCGCTGCGCCAGGCGATGTACCGCTTCTCGCGCAACGTGCTCGCGGTGGCGCTGTTGATCGCGGGCGTGGTCTCGCTGCTGGTGTATCTTGCGCTGCATTATCTCTTCGTGCGCCCAATGCGGCGGCTCACCGCCAATCTGGTCGGCTTTCACGAAAACCCGGAAAATCCCACGCGCATCATCGTGCCGAGCCAGCGCGGCGACGAGATCGGCGTGGTCGAGCGCGAATTGTCGGACATGCAGCGCGACCTCGTCTCGATGCTCAATCAGAAGAGCCGGCTGGCCGCGCTTGGCCTTGCCGTTTCCAAGATCAACCACGATCTGCGCAATCTGCTGGCGTCCTCGCAGCTGTTGTCGGACCAGCTTGCGAGCGTGCCCGATCCGCGGGTGCAGCGCTTTGCGCCGAAGCTGATGCGCTCGCTGGAACGCGCGATCGCCTTCTGCCAGTCGACGCTGTCCTACGGCCGAGCGCAGGAGGCCGAGCCCGACCGCCGCCTGGTCCTGGTGGAGCCCGTCGTGGCGGAAGTACGGGAATCCGCGGGCCTGGCCAGCGATGCCTCGATTACCTGGGTTGCGGCCATCGAGCGCGGGCTTACCGTCGATGCAGATCCGGACCAGCTGTTCCGTGTCCTGCTCAACCTTGTGCGCAACGCGGCCCAGGCGCTGGAGAGCCAGCCGCAGGGCAGTGCCGCCGCCATGCAGATACGAATCACCGGCCGCCGCGAAGGGACGGTCGCGATCCTCGAGGTCTCCGATACCGGTCCGGGCGTGCCCGCCAAGACCCGCGAGCATCTGTTCGAGGCATTCCAGACCTCCGGCCGCCTTGGCGGCAGCGGCCTTGGTCTTGCCATCGCCAACGAGCTGATCCGCGCCCATGGCGGCGACATCCACCTCGTCGAGGGCACCATCGGCGCCACCTTCCGCATCTCGATCCCCGATCGCCCGGTGGAACTGCAGAGGGTGCGGGATGAGCGGGCCAGCGCCTAAGGCCGGGTCCATCCCTGCGGGACGCCGCGCCCTTGCGCGCGGGAGCTCGAAGGCGAAGGCGGCAGCGGCGAATTCGGAATCTCGTTGTAATAGCTGCCTTTTTCCCACATTCCGGACGCGGCGGCGCGAACCCGAAATTCCGCGTCAAGTCCTCGCGATTTCCGGCGATGCTGACGCCTCGCGCCGGCATGAGTTCGGAAACCATGCCTTCGCAGCACAAAAACAGACGGGCCGCGGACCTTGCAAACCAGTCCGGAAGCCGGTAGCTAGAGCGCTCTTCGCGGCCATCCGAGCCTTCACCGGATGCAAATCGGACTTATCTGTCCCGTATCGCCGAAGAAAACGCGCCCGTAGCTCAGCTGGATAGAGCATCAGACTACGAATCTGAGGGTCGGACGTTCGAATCGTTCCGGGCGCGCCAGCACTTTACGACGCCGGTCAGAACAGCACTGCATCTGGTCGCGCCATTTCAGGAACCAGATGAAGATATCGCAGGCGTTCAAGTTCGAGGCGGCGCACTTTCTTCCGGGCGTGCCCGCGACGCACCGATGCAGCCGGCTGCATGGTCATTCCTACCGTGTTGAGGTTCAGCTCGACGGACCGGTCGATCCGCATACGGGCTTCGTCGTCGACTTCTTCGATCTCGAAAAATCCTTCGCCGGCATCATGGCCGCGCTGGACCATCGCTGTCTCAACGAGGTCACGGGGCTGGAGAACCCGACCGCCGAGAACATCGCAGTCTGGATCTGGGACCGCCTGAAGCCAAGCATCAAGCCGATCTCCGCCGTGCGTGTCTTCGAGACGGCCGACTGCTGGGCGGAATATGACGGGCGCTGACGCGCGATAGTTCGAACTGGCGCGGCAACCGCGCCGGCCGTCGCCCATCCGTATCATGCTGGCCTTGGCAAGTTTGCGCTTCCGCAAAGCGCGCGTCTCTTTCTCTGTTCTATTCGGGCGGCTACGAAACCGAGGTGCCGCCGATGTCTGCCGCCGCCCAGCGTGCCCCGAACGGCGCGAGTTTGCCGATTGCGCTACGGAACACTCCGATGGCGCCGAAGAGATCGGACGGTGGGTTGCATGCCTGCGGGAGCGGCGGGCTGCGTCAAGCCAGCGCCATTCGCAGACGCCGATCGGCCGTGCGGTTCGGGAATCCAGGCGCATGATCCCCGACGGTCTGACGTTGGCGCGCGCCATTCATGTTCTCGCGCTCGTGCACTGGATCGGCGGCGTCTGCGCGGTCACTACGATCGTGCTGCCGCAGGCGCGTCGGCTCGGCGATGCCAAGGCGGCCATCGAATTCTTCGAATCCTTCGAGCGCCGCTTTGTCCGGCAGGTTCGCGTCTCGATCGCCCTGGCCGGCCTTTCCGGGCTTTACATGCTGTATGCCCTCGATGCCTGGGGCCGCTTCCGTCACCTCGCGTTCTGGTGGCTCCATCTGATGGTCGCGGTCTGGTGCCTGTTCGCGATCATGGTCTTTTTGATCGAGCCGTTGTTCGCGCACCGCAAGTTTCACGAACACGCCATGCATGATCCGGCCGGCGCCCTCGCGCGGGCGATTCGGCTGCATGTCGTTGCGCTGGTGATCTCGGCAGTCGCGATCGCGTCAGGCGTGCTCGGAGCGCACGGCGCGCTGCCGTGAAGCGGGCGGCGTCTACTTTCGCCCGATGCCTGCTATCGGCCGCCTTCTCAGCCGGCCGCATCCTTGATCGCGGTCTCGAAGGTCTTTGCATCGAAGGCCGGCATGCTCTGCACCTTGCCGAGGCCCTGGGTCGCATACCAGACCGAAAAGGCGAGCATGGCGCCCGGATTCGGCGCCTCGACGATATCGACAAAGTCGTAGTAGCCCTGCGTGTAGTGGATCGATTCGATCTTGATGCCGAGCTGGTCGAGCTTCGTCTTCGCCTTGCCGATCCGCTCCGACTGCTTGCTCGCCCATTCGGGGCTCAAATTGCCGAGCAGCACATATTTCATGGCGACCTCCATGTTGGTGTGGGACAAAGGCCTTCCTGCGGCCGTCCGGCCGGCGGCTTCGCTTTCCGGCGGCGTTCGTGAGAGCACGACTCCGCCCCTGATCTGCGGCGGACGGCTTGCCTCAATGATGCGCGGACACGTGCTTGACGTACTGGGCTGCGATCTCGGCCGTGGCGAACTGGCTCACGTCGCCGAGGCTGATCATGCCGACCATCCGCTTGCTCTTGTTGATCACAGGCAGCCTGCGGATCTTCAGCGTTTCCATGTGGTGTATCGCTTTGGCCAGGTCGTCGTCATCCCGGCAGCAGTGGATGCCCTTGCTCATCACATCCCGCGCGGTCGCCCGCGAGGCGTCGAAGTCCTTGCTGGCCAGTCCCTTGCAGACGATGTCCCGGTCCGTCACCATCCCGATCAGGTGATCGTTCTCGCCGATCGGAATGCAGCCGATGTCGTGCGCCTGCATCAGTTTTGCGATTTCGGCGATCGGCGTGTCGGGGCTGACCCAGTCAACGCCCTTGTGCATCACGTCCTTGACTTTCATGGAGGACCTCCGTGCAGCTTTAGCCCCCATTTGCTGCATTATACAGCGGATCGGCTGCGGCTGCACGCGGCTTGCCTATGGCCGCGAGCGATGCCGCTTCGACGGAATGGAGCGGGTTTCCTCCAGCCCTGCCTTGCGGGCGGCCTGTTGCAGCGCATGGCGGAATTCATCCCGCTTCTCGTGCACCGAGGCGATCGCGTGTCCGGCCGCAATTCCGAGGCCGACAAGCGCGGCTTCGGAAAGCTGCAGGCTTGCTTCAATGGTCTCGGGCACGGCATCGGTCGCGCCTATCGCATAGAGATGGCGCGCATGGTCGGCATCCCGTGCGCGCGAGATGATCAGCACGTCCGGCCGAACCGCGCGGATGCGGCCGACCACCGCATCGATCGCGGTGCGCGACTGAACGGTGATGATCACGCCCGTGGCCTGCTTCAGGCCGCAGGCTTCGAGGAAGCCCGGCTCGGTCGCGTCGCCGTAATAAACGTTGTGGCCGTCGCGGCGGTCGCGCGCCACCCCGGCCGGTTCGTGATCGATCGCGAAATATTTCAGGCCGTTCGCGGCGAGAAGCGAGCAGACGACCTTTCCGACCCGGCCGTAGCCCACGACGATGGCGTGCTTCTCTCCGCCGGGCGGGCGAACCGCGATTTCAGGGTCGATGTTGCGTTGGGCTGACAGCTTCGCCGCCAGCCGCCTTCCGAGCAGGGCGAGCAGCGGCGTCAGAGCCATCGTCACGGCCGTCACCGCGACGGCAAAGCTTGATACGCGAGGCTCGATAAGCCCAAGCGTCGAGGCCATGCCGATGCTGACAAAGGCGAATTCGCCGACCGGAGCGAGCAGCAGGCTGCTTTCGATGACCGCGGGCCACGAAAGCCTGAACAGGCGGCCGAGAACCGCGAGAACGAGGGTTTTGCCGGCCAGAACACCGAGGACCGCCGCCAGCAGCCAGCCGGGTTCGCGCAGGAACACGCGGAAATCGATCGCCATGCCGACCGTGAAAAAGAAGATGCCGAGCAACAGGCCCTTGAAGGGGTCCACGGTCGCCTCGATCGCCTTGCCGTATTCCGTCTCCGCCAGCATCAGCCCGGCGACGAAGGCCCCCAGCGCCATCGACAAGCCGGCCTCGTGCGCGGCAAGGCCGGCACCGACGATGACGAACAGGGTCGCGGCGACGAACAAGTCGGTCGAATGCGTGCCTGCGACCATCTGGAACAGCGGGCGCAGCAACAGCCGTCCCACCAGGATGAGACACGTGACCGCTACCGCGGCCTTGAAGAGCGCGCTGGACAGTTGCGTGAAGACGGAGGCGCCGCTGCCCGCGCCGAGCACCGAGACGAAGACGAGGATCGGGATGACGGCGAGATCTTGCGCCAGCAGCACCGAGAAGCTGGCGCGGCCGGCGGTCGTGGTGAGGCGTCCTGCGCCCGACAGCAGTTCGAGCACGATGGCGGTCGACGACAGTGCAAGGCTGGCGCCGAGGATCACTGCGGCAGCGGAGCTGTGACCTGTCAGGATTGCCGCGCTGGAAATGATCGCCGATGTCGACAGCACCTGCAGGCCGCCAAGCCCGAACACCAGGCGCCGCATGGTCACAAGTCGCCTGAAAGACAGTTCGAGCCCGATCAGGAACAGCAGGAATACGATGCCGAGATTGGCGATGCCCTGGACATTCTGCGCGTCCGCGACGGTGAACCAGTAGAGGGGAGGAAGGTTTGGAATGAAGGAGCCGAGGCCGAGCGGGCCGAGGATGGCGCCCGCGCCGAGATAGCCGATGACGGGATTGATGCCCCAGCGGCGGACGATTGGCACCACGACCCCGGCGGTGCCGAGAACCACCAGCGCGTCATGATAGGCATTGATGTTGATGGTTGGGGTCACGGATGGCGCGTCCCTTCAAGCGCTATCCTGGTGGCGATAGCACCGGGAGAAGCCGGGGTCGATGGCCGTTCGGCCATGGCTTTAGTCCCGGATCGACCGGTCGCGGCGCCACCTTCCCGAAATTCATAGGGAAAAGAGCCTGCTCGGGCAGATGCCTTGAGGGTCGCAGGAATGCGAGGGATCGTTAGCCGGCGGCCTTCGCCATCTGAGCCCCGCCCAACAGCCTGACATTGAGCCTGCCGCCGGCGAACAGCATGTCGTCGAGGGCTTGGCTGATATCGCCGGGATCGATCGACGCGCCGCCGTCGCGACTGACGCTGGCTTGCGCCATTCGCCGCATCAACTCCTTGATGAAAGCGGCGCTCGCACCTTCCGTGCGTCGCACGGCATCGTCGACGATTGTCGGGGTGAGCCGCAACTTCTTGCCGTACAGCTGCACCAGTTTGCGGCGACCGGCCTCATCTGGAAGCGGCACCTCGATGGCCTGGTCGATGCGGCCGGGACGGCCGGTCAATGCGCCTTCCAGCTGCTCCGGCCTGTTGGTGGTGAGGACGAAGAGGATATCCGCGTCCTCCTTCAATCCGTCCATTTCATTGAGCAACTCGTTGAGCAGCGACTCCTCGCACGATCCCAGATCATTGCGGTCACCCGCAATAAGATCGACGTCCTCGATCACCACCATGGCGGGCTGCAGCAGGCGTGCGAGATTCATATAGGCGCCAAGCAAGGCGACCTGTCCGGCCGTAATGATCAGCGTGGTATGTCCCGGCAGGTTGGATGCGAGATAGCGGATCGTGTGAGTCTTGCCGGTGCCGGGCGGACCATAGAGCAGGATGCCTTTGCGCGTCGACTGACCGAGCCGGCGCAACGCCGCGCGATTTTCGACCAGATCCATCACGTTGCGATTTAGCAACTCCAAGGTCCGCGCGGGCAGGATTACCGCCTCGCGATCGACCCGCGCGAGCCGATGGACCGTTATCCCGCGCGACCTGCCGCGATAGTCGTTAGTTCCCTCGAGCGAAAGAACCTTGCCGCGGTAAGAGCGGGCCGCGCTGACCGCGGACTCCAGCTCGGCGAAGATGCGCTGAACGACGCCTTCGCCCGTAGCACCTGTCGGCACGGCGATCTCGATCCGGAGCCCGGCCTCGCGGTCATACTCACGGTGTGAGCAGAGCAGCACGGCGTAGCGCAGATCGTCGCTCTGGCACAACCAGAGACCGTTCTCGAGACACTTCATTGGGCGGTCTTCGCCGATATCGACGTCCCGGTAGAGCGGCGGCGCGATGGCGGGCGGGCTCTGCTTCTGCCTCATCAAGCGGGTGAAGGTCATCGTCTCGTATCGATATTCCTCGTGAATACCGAAGAAGTGCAGCGGAGAGGCAAACAAATGGTCGATCGCGGTCTGGACGTCGGCCCGCATATGGCCGGGGAATTGACGCGTGCGCGTCACGAGCTGCGGAATGCCGGCGAAGTGCCACCTGAGCGCAACATTGGCGAAGCGGAATTCCTCGCCGGGTACCTCGTCTGATGCCTGCCTCGCCAGCATCAGGCATTCGCTGCACAGATAGGCCGTCCTGCCCGTGACCAGGAACTCCGTCGTGCCTTGCGGCGCAGCGCATAGATCGCACTTGTGTGTTCGCACCTCTTCAGTGGTAATCAGCAGGGGATGCCGGCCGGTGCGGATGAATTTTTGCGCCGATTCCAGCAGGGCCGCTGCCACGGGTGCGGGATAGGGGCCGCATGCGATGCGGTCGTACTCTTCCACCTCCGCCGTGAGCTCGATCGCTTCGCGCTCGGACTTGCCGAACACGGTCTGCAGCAGGCTTCTGACGAACTCCTCCGGCGTGTGGTCATCGTCGTGAATGAAGAGCCTGGCCGCCCCTGCCGCGGCAACAACGTCGTCCATCACTCCCCCCAGTAGACAACCCTGGCACGAAAGAACAGAATGAGAACATCACAACTGGCAGGATAGGTCAAGCCCGGCGGGACCGGGCTTTTGCCGCATTATCCGATTGCGATCGCCACTTTGCCGAAATGCGCGCCGCTCGCCATGTGGGCGAAGGCCCCCTTGGCCTCGGTGAAAGGAAACACCCTGTCCACCACCGGCTTCATGCGATTGACCGCAATCGCATCCGCCATCGCCTGCAGGTCCTCCACCGAGCCGACTGTCACGCCCTGCAAGCGCTGCTGCTGCATCACCATCAGCGGAAGCCGCGATTCCGGTTTGGATCCGCCGGCGAGCACGCCGATGAAGGCGATGCTGCCGCCGATCCGCGTCGCACGGATCGATTCGTTCAGCGTGCCGACGCCGCCGACTTCAACGACGAGATCGACGCCGTAGCCCGTCATCTGGCGCGCCAGCTTGCCCCATTCGGGCGTGGTCCTGTAGTTGATGGTGAAGTCGGCTCCGAGTTGCTTGAGCTTCTCGATCTTGGCTTCGCTCGATGACGTCGCGATCACGCGCGCGCCGCACAGTTTGGCAAACTGCAGCGCAAAGATCGAAACGCCGCCGGTGCCCTGGGTCAGCACGGTCTGCCCAGGCCGGATATTGCCGAGCTTCACCACCGCGCTCCAGGCCGTCAGCCCGGCGCAGGGCAGCGACGCCGCCTCGACGTCACTCAGATGATCCGGCGTTTGCACCAGCGCCGCGGCGGGCCACAGGCGGTACTCGCACAGCACGCCGTCGAGCGCGCCGCCGAGATTGGAGCGCATCTTTTCCTCGCTGGGCTCGCCGCCGAGCCAGCCTTCGAAGAAGCTGCCGGTGACGCGGTCGCCCGGCTTGAAACGCGAGACACCGGCACCGACGCTCTCCACCACGCCCGCGCCGTCGGACAGCGGCACCAGTGGAAACTTTTGCCGCGAACCGTAGCCGCCCTTCACGGTCAGCAGGTCGCGATAGTTGATAGTCGCGGCCTTCAGCTTCACCAGCACCTGTCCTGGGCCAGGCTCCGGCGCGGGTCTGTCCACCAGCATCATGGATTCGGCCCCGCCGGGGCCCTGCAATTCATAGGCTTTCAATTCCGTGCTCTCCGTAGCTCACCGCTTCGCCCTGCCGGCAGTGGCGGGCAACTCGCCTCACGCTACTTGTTTGCGGCTGCGACGGCCAGACCGTGCTGATCGAGGATGGCATGCGACGCGCGCGCGCCGGGCGGCGGCGCCGCGCGGGAGGATTGTGCCGCCGGGAGCCCGTCTCAGTCGTGGGTGCTGATGCGCCCGTGCATCGCGTCGGCGGTCAGGCGCGCGAACTCCGCGCGGCTCATGTGGAGCAGCGTCTGGTGATCGCCGGCTTCCAGAAAGATTTCCGGCTCCTTCTGGATGCTCTCCTCGACGATGACGTCGAGGCCGTAGCATCCGCCGGCCGCCGGCACGGCGCCCTGAGCGCAGTCGATGAACAGCTCGCCGATCTCGCGCTCGCTCGCCATGTCGACATCGTCGCCGAGCCGCTCTCTGAGCTCCGCCATTCGCAGGTGGTGCGAGGCCGGCAGCACGGCGAGCATGTAGCCTCCGTTGTGCCTGAGCACGATGGCTTTGGCCAGGCGATCGCCCGGCACGTGGCAGGCCTCCGCTGTCCGGGCGGAGGTCATCGTGTAGACGTGCGGAATCTCGTCGTACTGGATGTTTTCGGCAGCGAGATATTTGTGGAGCGTGGGGGCAATGGGCATGGCGTGGCCTCTGGTGCGGAGGCAACCGCTCGCCGAGATTCGCCTGCCTCGTCGGATCGATGAGCGGCTGCGTGGGTTCGTTTGCAACAACATAGTTTGTGCGGTCTGTCGTCGCAATCGTTTCCAGCCTCGGGAACAGCGTGCCGATGGTCAGCGCTGCTGACATGATGTGGCTGCACTCGTCCTCCCCGATCAATTGCGCCTAGAACCGCACGCACGCCGGCGGATGATCAATCCCAAGGACTGCTGCTCGAAGCTGGGTTTGTAGGCCTCGGCCATCGCGCCGACCTCGATCCAGTCACCATCACTGCCTCGGCAGCACGATCTCGATCAGCTTGCTCGATTCGAGCTC
>JAEZEU010000058.1 GCA_023432885.1 Pseudomonadota bacterium
GGCAGAAGCTCGCCGAATGGTTCATCCTGCGCCATCCAACATCGCGGGCACGCTTTGCCCGCTTCGCCGCGTTCGTCGCCGGCAATCCTACCTGGCCAAGCAATGCGCTGATGCGCCGCCGCGCCGAGGCACGGCTGTGGCAGGAGAAGCCGGATGCCGCCACCATCCGCGCTTTCTTTGCCGGCAATACACCGCTCACCGCCAAGGGACGCTTCGCGTTGGCGCGCGCCTATCTCGCCGCGGGCGATCGCCCCGCCGCCGCGCGCGAAGCGAAGGCGGCCTGGCGGGCGGAGGAACTGGGCGAGGCCACCGAACAGATCTCGTATGAAGAGTTCAAGGACCTGCTGACGCGCGAGGACCATCGCGCGCGCATGGACAAACGGATCGGCGCCAAGGAGATTCCCGCCGCGATGCGCGCCGCCAAGCGGCTCGGCGATGATGATGTTGCAATCGTCAAGGCCTGCGCCGCAGTGAAGGGTGATGCCGACAAGGCGCTTTCCAAGCTCAACGATGTGCCGGAATCCGCGCGCGGCGATCTCGGCTACGTGCTCTGCCGCGTCAAATGGGCAATGAAAAAGGACAAGATCGTCGAGGCCGCCAAAATGGTCATCTCGGCGGCGCCGGAGACGATGGCGCAGCAGGACACCGATGAGTGGTGGCGCGACCGCCGCACCATCTCGCGCAAGCTGCTCGACATGGGCGAGTTCCAGCTGGCCTATGACGTGGTGAAGGATGCGGCGACGCCATCCCTCGACGCCTACCGCGCCGACTACGCCTTCATGCCGGGCTGGATCGCCATGCGCTACCTCAACGATCCCGCTACCGCCCGTAAGCATTTCGCCGAGATCGACAAGGGGCTCGCCAACCCGATTACGCTGGCACGCGCCAATTACTGGCGGGCACGTGCGGAAGAAGCGGCCGGCGACGTGCGTGCTGCGCGCGCATTGTACGAGGCCTCGAGCAAATATCAGACCGCCTATTACGGACAACTGTCGCGGGCCAAGCTCGGCCTCGCGCCCGTCGAGCTTCGCATGCCGCATCCGGAGAAGATCTCAGCGGCCAGAACCGATGAGCGCGTCCGCGCCGCCGAAATGCTCTATGCGGTCGGCGAAAAGGACATGGTGAAGGCGTTTGCGAGCGATCTCGGCGAGGAGTGCCACGACGAGGCCGTGATGGCCGCGCTCGGCGAGCTTACTTACGCCCGCGAGGATGCGATTGCCATGCTGCAGCTCGGCAAGAATGCGCTCGGCCGCGGCTTTGCCATGGATCATTACGCCTTCCCCACCGTCGGCATTCCCTCGCACAAGCAGTGGGAGCCCGCGATCGAGCACGGCATGATCTATTCGGTGGCGCGCACCGAGAGCGCCTTTGACCAGCGCGACTATTCGCATGCCGAGGCCGTGGGCCTGATGCAGGTGACGCCGGAAGCCGGCAAGGACACCGCACGACGTTTCGGCGTCAGCTATGACTGGAACCGGATGAAGAAGGATCCCGTCTATAACACGCAGATGGGTGCGGCCGAGCTGTCCGCCCTGCTGAGCGAGTACAAGGGATCGCTGATCATGACCTTTGCCGGCTACAACGCCGGCCGCGGCCGGGTGCGCGACTGGATCAAGCTGCGCGGCGATCCGCGGGATCCCAACGTGGATGAGGTCGACTGGGTGGAGCGCATCCCCTTCTCCGAGACGCGTAACTATGTGCAGCGCGTGATGGAGAACCTTGCCGTCTACCGCGCCCGCTTCGGCACCGGCACTAGCACACCGGCGATGGTCAGGCAGGAACAGTCGCCGGCGCCCGGCGCAAAGCCTGAACCGGCGATCGCCGCAAAACCCGAGCCCGCGCTGGCTCCGACGCCGGCAAAGGCGGCCGCGACACCGCAAGCCCCCGCACTGGGCCAGACGACTGCGGCCGGTTCGGCCAAGGCCGCCGCATCGGCATCCGCATCGGCCGCGCCGGGGGCGCAGTGACAAATCGCTCTGATGCGCACGCGGGGAGAGATGGAAGAATCAGCTACAAGTCGGCTGATCTTTCGGAGCAAGCGGGGACAGCCATGCCGACCATTGCGCGCGGACTGAAACTGGCGGCGGCAGCGGCGGCGATGCTGCTGTCCACCGCCGCATCTGCGCAGCAGTTTCAGCAGCAACCGCCCGCTGCAAGGGCAGCAACGCCAAGAGCCGCGCCCGCTGCGTCCGGCACCGCGGCACCCCGGCCTGCGGCCACAGCGCCCTCGCCGCGCGCGGCTTCGTGCCATGGCGGCGCGTCCTTCGACAAGTTTCTCGCCGAACTCAAGCAGCGCGCGGCGAGTGAGGGCGTTTCGCAAGCCACGCTCGCCGCCGCCGCGCCCTATCTCGTCTACGACCAGGGCATCGTCAACCGCGACCGCGGCCAGCGCGTGTTCGGCCAGATCTTCACGCAATTCGCCGGCCGCATGGCGGCGCCCTATCGGATGCAGCAGGGCCAGCAACGCATCCGCACCCATGCGGCGGCATTCGCGCGCGCCGAAAAGGAGTACGGCGTGCCGCCGGCGGTCATTGCCGCGTTCTGGGGACTGGAAAGCGATTTCGGCGCCAACATGGGCAATCTGCACTCCCTCCCCTCGCTGGTGTCGCTCGCCTATGATTGCCGCCGTTCGGAGATGTTCCAGAACGAGACTGTCGCGGCGCTGAAGATCATCGAACGCGGCGATCTTTCGCCTTCAGAGATGATCGGCTCCTGGGCCGGCGAGCTCGGACAGACGCAATTTCTGCCGACGCACTACTTCAACTATGCCGTGGATTACGACGGCGACGGCCACCGCAATCTCTTGCGTAGCGCGCCCGACGTGATCGGCTCGACCGCGAACTATATCGCGACCGGCCTGAAATGGCGGCGCGGCGAGCCGTGGCTGCAGGAAATCCGTGTGCCGCCGAATTTGCCGTGGGAGCAGACGGACCTGACGATAAAGCATCCGCGATCGAAATGGGCGGCCTGGGGCGTGACCTATCCGGACGGAAAGCCGCTGCCCAATGACGATCTCCCCGCATCGGTGCTCCTGCCGATGGGCCGCACGGGGCCGGCGTTCCTCGCCTACGCGAACTTCGCGGCCTACACCGAGTGGAACAACTCGCTGATCTATGCGACCACGGCCGGCTATCTCGCCACGCGCATTGCCGGCGCGCCGCCGATGCGCCAGCCGGCGCAGCCCGTGGCGCAGCTGCAATTCGCCGAGATCAAGGAATTGCAGCAGCTGCTCGTGCGCGCTGGGTTCAATGTCGGCAAGGTTGACGGCGTGCTCGGCCAGCAGAGCCGCGTCGCAGTCAAGGCGATGCAGCAGAAATACGGCCTGCCGGCGGACTCATGGCCAACGGCGGAATTGCTGATGCGCATGCGCGGCCCCGGCGCACAGGCGCAGCCTTCGGCCGCGGCCGTACCGCAGGCGCGGTAGCGTCTTTCCGGAGCACGCCCCATTGGCGTGCCCGGAATGACGTTTGCTTCGCCCCACGCCGCAACAGCGGTTGTATTTTGCTGCGCCCTGCCCCATTTCGAGCGTGGCCGTTCGCGCCTTCGAAACTTCCACCTCACCAAAAGAGCATCACATGTCCTTTTACGACGCCACCGTGCCCGCTTACCTGCAAATCCTCGGTAGCCTTTCCGGCCTGCTCGACAAGGCCGAAGCCTACTGCAAGGCAAAGAACATCCAGCCGGATGTGATCCTTTCCGCACGGCTCTATCCGGACATGCTGAACTTCACCAAACAAGTCCAGTTGGTCTGCGATTTCGCGGCGAAGGGCTGTGCGCGGCTGACCGGCAGCGAGGTGCCAAGCATACCGGACACGGAAAAGACATTTGATGAACTGCGCCAGCGCATTGCCAGGACAATCGACTATGTAAAGAGCTATAAGCCGGAGCAGTTCGATGGCGCGGAGACGCGCGACGTCACCTTCCCGGCCGGCCCGAACAACCAGATCACGATGAAGGGCCAGCAGTTCCTGTCGGCCTTCTCGTTCCCGAACTTCTATTTCCACGCCGCCATCGCCCACGGCATTTTGCGGCACAACGGCGTCGAGATCGGCAAGCGGGATTTTCTAGGCGTGCGATGATCCGTAGGGCCAAATTGCGCCTTCTGGTACGCTGACTTCAATCCTTCTGCTTCAAGATTCATGCCCGGGCTTGACTTGGCTTGACCCGGGCATCCACGACTTGCTTCCCTTGCTGACTAAAGGACGTGGATGGCCGGGACAAGCCAAGTCATGCCCGGCCATGACGAATAACAAATAGCCGAACAAGGCAAACAGGGGGAGCTCACCAATGTCCACCACCACGCAATCGCCGAGAACGCTCGATCCGTCCGCCTCGCTGCATCCGGAATCGCTCGGGCTCGCGCCGGGCCGCGGCCGGCTCGCGGGGCGCAGGATCATCGTGGTGGGTGCGGGGCAGCGCAAGATCATCGACGAGGATCCGCCTATCGGGAATGGACGCGCGATGAGCGTGCTGTTTGCGCGCGAGGGCGCCCATGTCGCGTGCATCGACATAAACAAGGAGGCGGCCGACAACACCGTCGCGCAGATTGCGTCCGAAGGCGGCAAGGCGTTCACGGAAGTGATCGATGTTGCAGACAGCACGGCGATCGCACCAGCGGTGGAACGCTGTGTGCAACAGCTCGGCGGCCTCGACGGGCTGGCTCTCAACGTCGGGATCTCCTGCGGGCTGCCGCTGGCGAAGATGAGCCCGGAGGCATGGGACCGCGACTATGCGGTCAACGTGCGCAGCCACATGCTGTTCGCGCAGAAGGCGCTGACAGTGATGGCTCCGGGCGGCGCGATCGTGCTGACCTCGTCGATGGCGAGCCAACGCGCCAATGGCCGCAATCCCGCCTATGAATCATCCAAGGCGGCACAGATCGCGCTGGGGCGGGCGATCGCACGGGCGGGCGAAGAAAACGGCGTTCGCTGCAATGTGATCGCGCCCGGCTTCATCGACAGTCCGATGGGCCGCGACGCCAGCCGCCGCCGTCCCGACCGCGCCATCACAGTCCCTTTCGGCCGCCAGGGCACCGGCTGGGAGGTCGCCTATGCTGCGCTGTTCCTGATTTCGAACGAATCCTCCTATGTCAACGGCCACACCTTGTTCCTCGACGCCGGTCATGTGGGCGGGGTCGTGCGGGGGTAGGATGCGCCGCGCGAATGGCTCGCAGCTTGCGCAAACGGCCGTGATGTCCAACTCTTCCGGAATCTTCCATTTTTTGAAAGCCGTCGCATGAGCCATTCCAAACTCTTTGAGCCCTTCAAGCTCGGTCCGATCACGCTGCCCAACCGTCTCGTCATGGCGCCGCTGACCCGCAATCGTGCGGTGCCGCCCGGTATGGTCCCGAGTCCGCTCGCGGTCGAATATTACGGCCAGCGCGCCTCAGCAGGACTTTTGGTCACGGAGGCGAGCCAAGTCTCGCAGCAGGGCCAAGGCTATCAGGATACGCCCGGCATCTACTCCAGGGAGCAGGTCGCCGGCTGGCGCAAGGTCACCGATGCCGTGCATGAGCGCGGCGGGCGCATCTTCATCCAGGTCTGGCACGTCGGCCGCGTCTCCCACACGTCACTGCAGCCCGGCGGCGGAAAGCCGGTGGCACCCTCCGCGATCCGCGCCAAGGGGAAGACGTTCGTGAACGGCGCCTTCACCGAGATTTCCGAACCGCGCGCGCTGGAGCTTTCCGAGATCCCGGGGATCATCGACGATTTCAAGCGCGGTACGGAGAACGCTCTCGCCGCGGGGTTTGACGGCATCGAGATCCATGGCGCCAACGGTTATCTGCTTGACCAGTTCGCCAAGGACGGCAGCAACAAGCGGACCGACGCCTATGGCGGCGGAATCGAGAATCGTGCCAAGCTGATGCTGGAAGTATCGAAGGCGGTCGCTGCTGTGGCGGGCCCGGAGCGCACCGGCATCCGCATTTCGCCGGTGACGCCGGCCAATGACGTCTCGGACTCCAATCCGCAGCCGCTATTCGACTACATCGTCGACGGGCTCAATGCGCTGAAGCTGACCTACATCCATGTCATCGAGGGCGCGACCGGCGGGCCGCGCGACATCGCGCCGTTCGACTACGGTTCACTGCGCAAGCGCTTCAGCCGCGCCTACATCGCCAACAACGGTTACGACCTTGAACTGGCGAACAAACAGCTCGACGCAAACGCGGCCGACCTGATCGCGTTCGGAAAACTGTTCATCTCCAACCCCGACCTCGTCGAGCGCCTGAAGAAGGGCGCACCGCTGAATGCGTGGGACAAGAATACGTTCTACGGCGGCGGTGCCAACGGCTACACCGACTATCCGGCACTGGCGGCGACCGAGGCGGCGGAATAGCAAGGCAGCGCGGCTACGCCATCGCGTCACCTCTGCCCGGTTCGGCCGGGCAGAGGTGATCGGCCAGCCGGCACGATCGTCTCGCGCATTCGCTACCCGCACCGGTCAGCGTGCACAATGATGCGGCAGGTCTTTCGCAAGCACAAACAACGTATTGTGAACGGTGCTCGCCTCGCTTTGTTGTAGCTTTCCGCGAACTCCCCTTGCAGCGGCAATGGGAGAATGCCCACAAAGCAGACATTCAGACATTTCCCACGTCGGCAATTATTGGCGAGATTCAGCTTTTCCTGAGATCGTACAAGGGAGCTTGGCGATCCTATTCTCGCATACGGCAAAACAGCAGCTTATGAAGAGCGAGGCCAATCATGATCACACTGAAGATTAATGGTCAGGAAAAGAACTGGGACGGCGATCCGGATCTTCCGCTGCTCTGGTTTCTCCGGGACGAGGCCGGCCTGACGGGGACCAAGTACGGTTGCGGCCAAGCTCTGTGCGGCGCATGCACCGTCCTCGTCGACAAGCAGGCCGTCCGCGCCTGCATCACCTCGGTTTCCGATGTCGTCGGCCGGGAGGTCACGACAATCGAGGGTCTCCATCCCACCGGCGATCACGCGGTTCAGAAAGCCTGGCGGCAACTGAACGTGCCGCAATGCGGTTATTGCCAGGCCGGTCAGATCATGCAGGCCGCGGCCTTATTGATCGAAAATCCAAAGCCCAACCATGATCAGATCCGCGAAGCCATGTCCGGCAATATCTGCCGTTGTGGCTGCTACCAACGTATCGAAAACGCGGTCCATCTCGCTTCGACGGGAGTTTGACCATGAACATTCTCACCCATCCCAGGAAGCTGCGTGGCTTTGAGCGTTACGCGAAGGTCGAAAAGGTTTCACGTCGCAGCATTCTGAAGGGCCTCGGCCTGGCCAGCGGCTTCGTTTTGGCCGCGCCCGTGATGTCGCGCCCCGCCTTAGCTGCCTACCAGACCGGTGCTGACAAAATGCCCCACGGCACCGTGGTGGACCCCCGCGTATTCGTTTCGATCGCGCCGGACGGCGCTGTCACGATCGTCGCACACCGCGCCGAGATGGGAACCGGCGTGCGTACCAGCCTGCCGATGATCGTTGCCGAAGAAATGGAAGCTGACTGGTCGCGCGTTCGCGTCCAGCAGGCGCATGGCGACGAGGTCAAATTCGGCAACCAGGACACCGACGGCTCGCGGAGCACGCGCCACTACCTGATGCCGATGCGGCAGATCGGCGCTTCGGCCCGTACGATGCTCGAGGCCGCAGCGGCAAAACGCTGGGGCGTGCCGGCGACGGAAGTGAAGGCGGTCAATCACGAGGTCCTGCACAGCCCGAGCGGGCGGCGCATCGGCTTCGGCGATCTGGCAACCGATGCCGCCAAGGAGCCGGTGCCTGCCATCGAGACGCTGAAGCTGAAGGACCCGAAGGATTTTCGCTATCTGGGCAAAGGCCAGATCAGCATCGTGGATCTCCGCGACATCACGGTGGGCGCCGCGCGTTACGGCGCCGACGTCCGCCTGCCCGGCATGAAATACGCCGTCATTGCCCGGCCGCCCGTGACCGGCGGCAAGGTCGTTTCGTTTGACGGTGGCGAGGCGATGAAAGTTTCCGGCGTCGAGAAGGTCATGGAGGTCAGGGGCTGGCCCTGGCCGTCAAAATTCCAGCCGCTCGGCGGCGTTGCGGTGATCGCGCGCAATACCGGCGCGGCGATCAAGGGCCGCGACGCGCTGAAGGTTGTCTGGGACGACGGAGCCAACGGCAAGTACGACTCGATCGCATATCGAGCGCAACTCGAGGAAGCCGCGCGGAAGCCCGGCCTTGTGGTCCGCAAGGAGGGAGACGTCGAGAGCGCGTTGAAGGCCGCCGACAAGGTGATCGTGGGCGAGTACTACCTGCCGCACCTTGCTCATGTCGCCATGGAGCCGCCGGCCGCTGTTGCCGACGTCAAGGGCGACAAGGCGGAGATCTGGGCGCCCGTGCAAAGCGCGGGCGGAACTCGCGAGGACGTCGCCAAGACGCTCGGCATTCCCGAGGAGAACGTCACCGTGAACGTCACCCTGCTCGGCGGCGGTTTCGGACGCAAGTCGAAGTGCGATTACGCCATCGAAGCGGCCCTGCTGTCGAAGGAGCTCGGCGTCCCCGTCAAGGTGCAGTGGACGCGCGAAGACGACGTGCGCAACGGCTTCCTGCACACCGTCTCGGTGGAACGCATCGAGGCCGGCCTCGACAAGAACGGCAAGGTTACGGCCTGGCGTCATCGCAGCGTGGCGCCGAGCATCGCCTCAACATTTGCCGCCAACACCGTGCATCAGGCCCCCTTTGAACTCGGCATGGGACTCGTCGACATGCCCTTCGAGATCGCCAACGTCCAGTGCGAGAATCCGGAAGCGGCAGCGCATGCCCGCATCGGCTGGTTCCGCTCCGTGTCGAATATCCCGCACGCCTTTGCAGTGCAGTCCATGGTGGGTGAAATCGCCCATGCCACGAGCCGCGATCAAAAGGACATGCTGCTCGAGCTGATCGGATCGCCCCGGATAGTCAAGCTCGATTCGGTGAAGGACCTCTGGAACTATGGCGAGCCCTACGACAGCTATCCGATCGACACTGCGCGCCTTCGCAAGGTCGTCGAACTGGTCGCCGACAAGGGCGGCTGGGGACGTTCCGTGCCCAAGGGGCACGGGCTCGGCATCGCCGCGCACCGCAGCTTCGTTAGCTATATCGCGACCATCGTCGAGGTAGCGGTGGACGAGAAAGGCAAGCTTACGGTCCCCCGGGTGGACACTGCGATCGATTGTGGAACGTATGTCAATCCGGAGCGCATCCAGTCGCAGATCGAGGGCGCTGCGATCATGGGCATGAGTCTCGTCAAACATGGGGCCATCACCTTCAAGGACGGCAAGGTGCAACAAGGCAACTTCGACGATTTCCCGGTGATCCGGATCGATGAGGCTCCTGCGGTGACGAACGTCTACATCGTGCCTGCCGGCCCCGACATGCCGCCCAGCGGGGTCGGCGAGCCGGGCGTACCGCCCTTTGCACCGGCGCTGATCAACGCGATCTTCGCCGCAACCGGCAAGCGCATCCGCGCCTTGCCGATCGGCAAACAGTTGGAGACCTAGGGAACGCAGGGCTGTGTCGGGCCGTTTCCTCGGCGTAGAGGAGAGACGTCATGAAACCCAGCTTCACTGTGCTCGCGGCGCTGACAGTAACGAGTGCACTATGCAGCGCAGCAGCCACAGCCCAGACGGCCCCGCCACCAGGGGCAACCGCTACGCGGCCGGCCAAGACCCCTTCGGGGCAAACCTCGCTTCCGAACCAGGGGCCGCCGGCCACGACCACTCAGACGACCGGAGAAGCGCCCCGCAATCCCGTGGTGAA